>JAJRTP010000009.1 GCA_024278255.1 Chloroflexota bacterium
CTAAAATCAGCCCCACTTTTTACCATATTTCTACCAATCCCAATTCCAAGAGGTTCTTACGAATGAAAGAATATAAGACTGAAGAAATTCGCAATATCGCTCTGGTTTCCCACAATGGCGCGGGGAAGACTACCTTTGTGGAAAGAGTGTTGTTTAATACAGGCGTCACGACTCGTTTGGGTGATGTGCAAAATGGCACGGCCGTTATGGACTTTGAAGAAGAAGAAATCGGCCGTCATAGTTCCATTGCCACAGCCGTGGCCCCCATTGAGTGGAAAGGTTGTAAACTCAACCTTTTGGATACACCCGGCTATGTTGATTTTATCGGTGAAGTGAATGCCGCTTTGCGGGTAGCGGAAGGCGCCGTCGTATTTGTAGAAGCAGTTGCCGGAGTTGAAGTAGGTACAGAAGTCGTCTGGCAAGCGACTGAAGAGCAAAATTTGCCCCGTATGATCGTTATCAACAAAATGGATCGGGACAATGTACGCGCTAATCGGGCTTACAACAGCGTCATGGAAAACCTGAAGGGAAATTTTATTCCTCTCCAATTGCCCATTGGAGAAGGCGCCTCATTCAAAGGCGTGGTGGACCTGCTCTCTATGGAAGTCCGCTTGGGCGAACATGACGAAAGAGGCCCCATTCCTGACGATATGCTTGAGGCGGCAGAAGAGGCTCATTTGGCCGTTATTGAAGCCGCCGCAGAAGGCAATGACGAGTTGATGGAAAGATATTTTGAGGAAGACACACTACCCGATGAAGATATTGTTTTGGGCCTGAAGCTGGCTATGGAACAAGGGTTGTGTATACCCGTGTTGTACAGCGCTCCCCAGGCTGGCATTGCTGTCGTGCCAGTGCTGAATGCGATGATGCGCTTATTCCCCCACCCCGGCGAAGTAGGCCCATTCCAGGCCACGGCCGCTGACGGTTCTGAGGTGGAATATCCAGTCAGCGATGCCTCACCCCTGGCCGCTTTCATATTCAAAACCCGTGAAGACCCCTACGGCAAAATGAGCTACATTCGCATTTACGGCGGCCAATTGGAATCAGACACCAGGGTGTGGGATGCAAATATTGACAGTGAAGTGCGCATAGGCACTCTACAACTGCTGCGCGGTAAAGAGCAAATTTCAATAAAACGGCTGCACGCCGGTGATATTGGCGCTGTGGTAAAACTAGGCGATACGGAAACCAACCATACCCTGTGTGACCGGGGGAACAAATTAGAAATAGCTCCCATTGTGCAGCCCAATCCCATCGCCTCCGTCGCTATCCATCCAGTCAGCCAATCGGATGTAGCCAAATTAAGTCAGGCACTGAATCGTTTGGTCTCGGAAGACCCGACATTGAGCTGGCATTCTGAACCGGCTACCCGTGAAACGATTTTGACCGGGATGGGTACAACGCATCTGGATATTGCTATTAAGAAAGCACAGTCTAAGTTTGGCGTCAATATGACTACCACCATCCCCAAAGTCCCTTACCGGGAAACGATTACTAAGACGGCATCGGCTGAATATACGCACAAGAAACAAACAGGCGGGGCCGGTCAGTATGCCCGTGTTTTTCTGCGGCTGGAATCACTGGATGATGATGCTGACTTTGAATTTGATTCGGAAATTTTTGGCGGGTCAGTTTCAGGCCCTTTTGTGTCTGCTACGGAAAAAGGGTGCCGTCAAGCATTGGAGTCGGGGCCGGTGGCTGGATATGCGGTAGTAGGCGTCAAGGCCATTATTTATGATGGCAAGGAACACCCGGTAGACTCGAAGGAAATTGCTTTTCAAACGGCCGGCCGGGAATGCTTTAAGAAAGCCATGCTTAAAGCCGGCCCTATTTTACTGGAACCGATTTATGAAGTGAAGGTAACGGTACCGGCAGAAAATATGGGCGATATTATGGGTGATCTGAATACACGCCGGGCGCGGGTGTCTGGCATGGATCAGGAAGGTACTAAGAGTATTGTACAGGCAGAAGTGCCGCTGGCGGAGATGCAGACGTATACGGCCGATTTACGTTCCATGACGCAGGGCCGCGGTGTGTTCAGTATGAAGTTTGTGCGTTACGGCCGTGTCCCCTCCCACCTGCAAGAAAAAATAGCGGCCGAAGCCCAGGCCCGCCGCGAAGAAGCTTCATAATGGAAACACGGATTGAACAGATCAAATGGATTTTCACGGATAAAGAAAATATCTGTGGAAATCCACAAAATCCGTTTAATCCGTGTTTCTATTCCCCACGATGAACGAAAACCTGGTAAATCCGGAATTGGCCGGTGATTCATTTTTATGGGAAGCCGGGCCAACAGGGGCTCTGCTCCTCCACGGCCTGACAGCAACCACAGCCGAAGTCCGGCTGCTTGCTGCTGATTTACTGGCCCAGGGTTACACTGTGATGGGCCCTTTGCTGCCCGGTCACGGCGCAAAACCGGAAGACCTGAACACAATCACCTGGCAGGATTGGGCCTGGACGGCCGTAGCCAGTTACCAACACTTAGCCACACTATGTGACCATGTTTTTGTGGGTGGTGAATCTACTGGTGCAGCTTTAGCCCTGCACCTGGCTGAACAGCATCAGGAAATCAGCGGCGTGTTGTGCTACGCGCCGGCCATTAAGCTGGCCATGCCCATCCACAAAAAAATGCAGCTATATGCTTCTGCCCCCTTCATCGAAGCCATCCCCAAAGCTGATGCGGACAACAATCCCTACTGGCAGGGCTACAAAGTCAATCCCCTGCGTTCTGTGCAAGAATTAATTGCCTTGGGGCGAATAGTGCGCCACGACTTGGATAAAATCACCCAGCCGGTACTGGTTGTGCAAGGGCGGCAGGATGAAACAGTCGCCGCCGATGCCGGACAAATTATTCTGGACAGCATACAATCTGATTTGCAGGAAATGGTCTGGCTGGAAGAATCAGGCCATATTGTCCTGTTGGAAGATGAACGGGAAGCAATCACCCAGTTAACACTACGCTTTATGGAACAAGCATTAACCGGCGAGTAGTGCCAGGCACGGGGTGAATGCCTTGGTCATTTAGAAGCTTGATACCCCGTGCCTGGCGCTACAAAAAAAGGCGTTGTCTGAAACAGACAACGCCTTTTCTCTTTACCTTTTTCTGACTATTGCCCAGTCTGGAATATAATCGGGAAATAAGCCTGAACCTGCATATTACCGCCGGGGTCGGCCACAATGCCCGCTTCAGGCTCACCGGTAAACGCCTCCGGCGCCAGGTTTTGGGCGATGGCCCGTACTTCAAACTCTATTAAGGCCGTGCCATTGGTATCCCAACCGGGGACTATTGTAGCGGCGTCAAATGTAGCAAAGGTGGTTGTGCCGAGGAAACTCTGCCAATCCGTCCACGCGCCACCAGCCACACGATATTTGATATCATATTGGGTAATGGTTGTGGGCGCAAAACCAACCCAACTGACCTGGAAGGAACTGCCGTTGACGATGGGAGGGGAGAAAGGCAAAATAGTCGAGAAGGGCGTCAACACGACTGTCGTACTGGTTTGGCTCCAGGCACTGTAATTGCCGGCATTATCTATAGCCCGCACTCGGAATTCGTAGGTTTTGCCATCCTCAGCGCCGCTAGCCCAGTCAGATGTTTGCGAAGCAGGGTAAGTGCGTGTGCCCCAAGAACCGCCAGCTTCCCGGAACTGGACTTCGTAATTGGCTATGCCGGACTGAACATCAGACCCGGACCACGACACCAGGAAAGATGATGACTGGGTGTACGTTGGCAGCGGGGTAATAGTGGCAGTTGGAGGTACAGTGTCTACGCGGGTAGATTTGGAAGTACTGTAAACGCCAATATTACCAGCCTTGTCTACTGCCTGTACCCGGAACCAGTAAGTCACATTGTTACTACCGCCAAAGGCCGCAGATGTGTCAGTGGTGTGCATTTTCCAATCTTGCCAGGTGCTGTTATTGGTACTGTACTGTACATTGTAATGGTCAATACCGCTGGGGGGATTGCCGCCACTGCCGCAATCTGAGCCACTCCAACCGACGGTAAACGTGGCTGGTGACCAGGCATTCAGGTTGTTGATATTGGCCGAAGGAGCGCAGTCATCCACATACACTGTATAGTCTACAACCAGATACGGTTTGTTGGCTTGTTCGCGGGAATGGTAGACACGTTGGTTGCCTTGGTCCGGCCGTTCGTCACTCTCGAACAGTATGCCATAGTTGGGACGGCCGTTAACCCATTCCTGTACAGCATTAGTCGCATTTACCGTTTTCCAACCATTTATCGTATTGGAATCACCCTGACCAATTATGTCGCCCCAGACCGGGTTATGATTATTCCAGGTGACACTGTATTCACTCCAACTGGAAGCTATAAAACGGGCTTGAATAGCCATATTAGGATTGGGGCCGGTAGAGGCTTCCTGGTAAATATTAAAGGTAGCGCTGTTAATAATCGCATTGGAAGGGATAGAGCCAATATTAAATTCCATCAAGATGCGCTCGGCGCCATAATTTGTGAACGTAGAATCATATCCTGTGCGCAATTGACCAAAACCGCCATAGTTTGTATTGGGGAAATTGGAGGCCACAAAGGTGTCTTTGATGGTGGTGACATTGATGACAGTGGTAACAGAATCAGGTGTCACAATCTGTTCCAGAATGGTCACTTCAGGCGGCAGATCATCGGGCACAGGCGTTTCATCCTGCGCGGCCGTGGTAGCAACCATTGTCGCCAACAGAAAAAGGGCGACCAGAAACATGATTCTGGCCGGTTTGGCAAATAACGATGTAACTATTTTGGGGGATTCTTGTAATTTGAACATGAATTTTCCTCACTCCATTATTTGGCAGCGTTTCATCAGTTTTAAAGCTGCCAAAATCAGCCCGGTTTACGCCGGCTCCCGCCAGGACACACCGGAAGAAACGATATTTTTTAACTGGTCAATTCTAACCTAATTGGGGCAAACGACAAAACAGCATGACAATCTTTACAGATTTGATAAAATCTGCGCCATGAGGAAAGCGGCGTATATCTTTTTAGCGTTTTTGTTTCTGGCCGGTTTGCCGGGTGTAATCGGACTGCCGGTGTGTGATTTTTCCGGTTTTACGGCCGTCAGCCAAACAACACCCTGCGCAGGAGACACGGCCGTATCCCCCGCCCCGCTTGCCAAAATGCTTACCTGCGACTGCGGTCTGATCCACCTACCCGCCAATCTGTTTCTAACGGCCGTCTCCCTCTTTACCTCTCTTTCTTTGGGGGTAATTCCGGGGCAGGAAACGGCCGTAACCATCCCTCCCACTCCACCGCCTCGTTAAGCAACAGACAATCGAGTAGGGCGATTTGCCAAATCGCCTTACATTCACAGTTTGCAAAATAAACGGGCGATTTACAAAATCGCCCTACCTTTTAGGAGAAAATAAACCTATGGCTAAAAAATCAAAGAGTTCTCTGCGCACGCGCCGGGCTGAGCAAATAGCCCAAAAAAAGAAAAAGCGCCGCATGTATTACATATTCGCCGGCATCGGGGCCGTCGTCATTATTGCCCTTTTTGCCGTCATCCGGCAGGCCAACGCCCCGTCTCTGGAAGACGTCAAGCTGCCGGAAACCATCGAATCGCCCCCCGACGCCGACGGCAAAAACTGGGGGCCGGAAGACGCCCCCGTCGTCATCGAGGAGTATTCCGACTTCCAATGACCGTTCTGCAAGCAATTTGCTACTGACGCGGGACGTCAGCTCATGGAAACTTACGCCGGAAGCGGCGATGTACGTTTTGAGTACAAACATTTTGCCTTCATCGGCAACGAGTCCGTCAAGGCGGCCGAAGCCTCTGAATGCGCCGCCGAGCAAGATATGTTCTGGCCCTATCACGACACCATCTTTGCCAACCAGCGCGGCGAAAATGTGAACGCTTACAGCACGGCCGCTTTGAAAAACTTCGCCTCGGCCCTGGGGATGGATACGGCCGTCTTTAACGACTGTCTGGATTCCGGCAAATACAGCCGGGTAGTGCGCAACTAACTAACGGAAGGGCGGGATCGGGGCGTCACCTCCACCCCTACCCTCTACGTAAACGGCGAGGAAGTAAAAGGGGCCGTACCTTTCGATCAGTTACAATCAATGGTAGAAACCATTCTGGCAAACCAGTAGCCGCGATATCTTTAGGGTGTGTTTCAAATACTTTAGCGGGTAGTGCAAGGCGCGGTAAGAAACCGCGGCTACATCGAGGTAGCCTATGAACAAAAAATCGCTCATATTACTCCCTTTGCTGCTTTTGACTGTTCTGCTGACATTAAGCGAATTGACCCAGGCAGCAAAGCGGGTTCAAGCCAGCCCTGTGGTCAATCACACAACACCAGGCGCGCTGCAGTATTATGTGACTACACGCTCCATTGGTTTTGAATGGCCGGTGACGGGCGACGACAATCATAACGCTGCCGTCACTGTACAATACCGGGAACAGGGGGCGGCGGTCTGGAAACAGGCCCTGCCCTTGTTCCGAGTGGATTTTAATGGGGCTAACACGCTGGCCGGTAGTATCCTTTTTCTGGAACCAGGCACAACGTATGAAGTGCAGTTAGCCTTGTCTGATCCGGACGGGGGCAATGACAATCGTTCGTTAACCATTGCCACACGATCTGAACCGGTGATGCCGGTAAACGGCCGTACCCTGCACATCATCCCCGGTTCCGGCGGCGGCGACGGCTCCGAAACCAATCCATTCCGCGGCATTGATGCTGCCCAGTCCGCTGCCCAACCCGGCGACATTTTTCTGCTCCATGCCGGCTATTACGCCGCTGATGCCAGCGGGGAAATCACCTTCAACGTAGACGGGACACCCGGTAATTACATCGTCTGGAAAGTGGCCGGAGACGGGGAAGTCACCCTGGACAGCGTGCGTATTGACGCCGACTACATCTGGCTGGAAGGGTTGAAACATATCGCCAGCGGCTACAGCCTGCGCACTACCAACAATCCGCAAGGCGTGGTCATCAAGCGGAACACCTTCGTCAACTGCCATTACTGCATCTATCTTAACCAGGACGGGACAAATTGGACCATCACCGACAACATCATTACCGGCGACGTAGACCCAGGCAGCGGTACATTCAGCGGCGAAGGGATTGAACTGAACCATACCAGCGGCCACGTTGTCGCTTACAATCGTATTTCCAGGGTAGCTGACGGTATCTCCTACCCCACCAGCAACGTAGACATCTACGGCAACGACATCTTTGATGTGTCAGATGATGGGATTGAAGGTGATTATGGCTATGCGAATGTCAGGATTTGGGGCAATCGCATTTCCAATCCGCTGCACAACGGCATCAGTTTCCAGCCAATGAACGGCGCGCCCTGGTACGTTGTCCGCAATCAGGTCGCAGCACCATTGGAAGACGCTCTTAAGCTGCGGGATAATGTGGATCGCGTCCTACTGGCTCACAACACGCTGGTCGCCTGGTCAGGGCCGCAATCCTCAGAGACGTACCGTCTGTTGTCTATGCAATCGAACAACAACCTGTGGATTTCCGTACAGGACCGGTACGCTTGGGAAAATAGCAGCGGCGGCGCGGCTGATTGGCGTACCAATCTGGATTATGACGGTTTTGACTGGGGCAATTATGTGTACGCCTTCAAATGGGGTGACCGTTACCCGGATTTAGCCAGCTTCACGGCGGCCACCGGCCTGGAACCCAATGGCATCCGAGTGGATAAGAATAGCTGCTTTACCACGTTCAACATCCCGAACCCGCCGCCGGCCTCCATGCCCTTTCAGTTTATGACCCTGCGCACCGGCTGTAACGCGGTGGATGCGGGCGTCACGCTATCCGGCATCAACGACGATTATCAGGGCAGCGCCCCGGATTTGGGCGCGTATGAAGTGGGAGCAGACCTGCCCCAATACGGCCCGCGTGACGCGCAAGATTTAGTCCTGACCGGCACGCCGGCCGACCAAACCATCTATCTAAACTGGCGGTTAAACGCCTCGCTGCCCATGACGGCCACCTGGCAAATCAGCTACACGGGGCCGACCGGCACGCCCCCCTCGCCCATTACCGGCCTGACTTACAATACGCGCAGTTTGCCGCTAACCAATCTGACCAATTACACTTTTTACACGGTGACGCTGAACGGGATGGTGGGGAGTACGGCCGTATTAACCGACACCATCACCATTATGCCAACAGATATTTTACTTTATCTCCCATTGACTACACGAAATTAAAACTGGAGTTTTCATGAATTCTGAAAAAATCATTCGTTATGGCGTGCCGTTGGCGCTGCTTGTGGCGTTTACGGCCGTAACCGGCAGCCTCTACTACAGCGAAATCGCCGGCTTTGTCCCCTGTCGCCTCTGCTGGTACCAGCGCGTCCTCATGTACCCCCTGGTCATCATCATCCTCATCGGCCTGATTGAGCAAGATGAGATACTGCCCAACTACGTTCTCCCCTTTTCCATCATCGGTATCGGCGTTTCCGGCTACCATTACATGCTGCAACTGGGCATCTTTGGCAACGCCGGGGCCTGCGCCATTGGCGTCCCCTGCAACGTGCGCTATGTCAATTACGCCGGTTTCATCACCATCCCCCTCATGGCATTGACAGCGTTTATTTTGCTTACGGGGATTATGCTGGCAGTTAAATGGGCGTATGGAAAAGTGGAAATTAGAGATTAGAGAGCGAGAGATTGGAGCAGCGCCCTGACTGACTGACGAAACTTGTAAAACCGCGGAGGGCGCGGAGGACGCGGAGTTTTCTCTCCTGTACAAACCTCCGCGCTCTCTGCGTCCTTGTATATTGAAAGAGTACATTAACAACAACGAATAGCGAAAAATACCAACTTGTGGCAAGCTATCTTCTGGAGGTCCGGAGCGGC
>JAJRTP010000059.1 GCA_024278255.1 Chloroflexota bacterium
AATTTCCTGAATCAGACATTGCGACAGAGATATACGCCGGAAGAAATCGGCCGTTTGCGCCGAAAAGCTGGTAAATGGCTGGCAAAAAACGGCTTTATGGAAGAAGCGTTCAATCAGGCCACTGCCGCAAATGATACAGAACAGGCCGCCGCGATTATCGAAGACCAATGGCACAAATTACTGAACGCCGATCAATGGTACGCCCTGCAGCGCTGGCTGGACAAATTGCCGCCGGCGCAACTGCAACAGCGCCCCCATTTGTTGATAGCGCAGGCCCGCACAGCCTACTTCCAAAACAAGCTGAAAGCGATCCCGCCCCTGCTGCATCTCGTCGAATCGCTGCCCGAAGCGGAATTGCGCGATCCCGTCATTCAAGGAGAACTGGCTTTTTTCCGGGGCTACCACCTGTACTGGGCCGGGCAAAGCCGGCAAAGTCTGGCGTATTTACAAAAAGCGCTGCAACACATTCCCCGCGAATACGCCTTATCCAGAGCGTCTGCCGAACTTTTCTTCACTATGGCCTTGTATGCAGCCGGCCGGGGCAAGGAAGCTGTAACGTTTTTGAATCAGGCGCTTTGCGAATATCCGCTGGGCAATTTACGGGAAAGCCGACTGCTGGCAACGCTGATCTTTATTCACTTTCTGGGCGGCAACCTGGAAATGGCCGATCAAACCAACCGCAGAATTTTCCAGACGGTGCGGAAAATAAACAGCGCGTACGGTCTGACCTGGGCTTTCTATATGAAAGCTTTCATCCGGCTGGAAATGAATCAACGGGAAGCCGCCCTGGACAGCTTCAAAAGAGTCCGGGAAATGCGCTACCATATTTCCGCTAACGCCGCCGCAGACGGGCTGGCGGGATTGGCGCTGCTTTACCAGGCAATGGGGCAAAGCCGTCAGGCTGAAGAGGCGGCAGAGCTATTGCAAACGCTGGCGCTGGAAATAAATAACGAGGCGCTTCTGATGACCGCCCGCTCTTGCCAGACTCGTCTGGCCGTCTGGCGCGGAGACCGGGAAACGGCCGTCCGCCTGCGGCAAGCGGTTGATTTTTCGGCCGATAAGGGGCTGATGGTGTTTTGGCTGGAGATACCGCGTATCACTGAATGCCGCGCTCTGATCGCTTTTGGTTCGGCTGACGATCTGAAAAACAGCTTCTGAAAAACTGGCGCAATATCTGCGGGAAAACCGGCAGGTTCATAACGTCATGCGCCTGATTGAACTGTTAACGCTGCAAACGGCCGTTTACCTGAAGCAGCAACGGCAGACGGAAGCGCGGGCCGCGCTGGAAGAAGCTGTCCGGCTGGGGCAGCCCGGCGGCTGGATTTTTCCTTTTCTGGAAACGGGCAGCGCGCTCATTCCCCTGCTGGAATCATTACGCCGCCAAAACGTTTGCCCGGATTACGTCGGCCGCATTCTGGACGCTATTGGGCCGGGAAACAAGCAAACGGCCGTATCCCCCCTCGCAGAAGAGCTGACATACCGGGAGCAGGACGTGCTGGCTCTGCTGGCCCAGGAAATGAGCAACCGGGAAATCGCCGGCCAACTCGTCATCTCCCCCCACACCGTCAAGCGGCACGTGGCCAACCTCTCCCGCAAACTGGACGCCCCAAACCGGCGTCAGGCCGTCGCCAAAGCCAAACAACTAGGGCTGTTGTAGGACAATTTTGCAAAATTGTCCTACAGAATAATACTTTTTTGATACCGTCAGGCCATGCGCCCTGGCCCAATTCCCCTTACACTCTCCCAAACTTGTAGTTACTTTGCAGGATTTCACTGAATTGGAGAAGGAGCAGACACTCTTTCCCGGAGAGTACCTGTTCCCGCCCCCATCCGCTGCAATCCCGGCAAAATATCACCTTAAAAAGGAGTTGAACCATGAGTGATTTAGTGGAAGATTCTACCCCGGATAAGTTGATGCCGGAACTGGAACAATTTGACGCCACCGTCTTGCAAACCTCTCTCTCTGACGAAGGCGAAACCAAACTGCGCGAAGTTTTTGGCGCACATCACGAAGAGGAGGCGTAAAACGCGCCGAAGCGCTGAATTTCGCGCCCAACCCGTAAAATTCGCATTGTGTATGAGGGAATTTTACGCAATACGCCATACACCATGAGCGCCGTTATCAAAATGTACCAGCCCGCTCGTTACCGCATCAAGGTCTATGGCGCGGTAAACAAGCGTTGGTTTGCTTACTATGACGATATGGTATTGGAAAAAGAGGATGAAGGAGAGGAACGGCCGTACACCACCATCACCGGACAAGTTGCCGACCAGGCCGCCTTGCTGGGTATCCTCAACCTGCTCTACGATATGCACCTCCCCCTCATATCCATCGAATACATTTCGACCAAGTGACAGTCACTTTTGGAAGCGACTGTCACCTTAAAGAGGAAAATAATGACCGAGATATTAACCGTTATCGTCAAACTTTCAGCCCTGGTATTTGTTGTTGCCAGCATGTTGGCCATGGGGTTGAGCCTGACCATTCCCCAGATTATCAAACCGCTGAAAAACGTTAAACGGCTCATCCTGGCTCTGGCCGCCAACTTCATCCTGGTTCCGGCGGCCGCTTACGCTATCGCCGCCGTCATGCCCCGCATCTCTGACTTTTCCGAAGCCAACGGGATTGCCTTCATTTTGCTGGCAACGGCCGCCGGCGCGCCCTTTCTGCCCAAACTGGCCCAAATGGCCAAAGGCAGCATCGCCTACTCCGTCGGCCTGATGACGCTGCTGATGGTTGTTACCATCTTCTTCCTGCCCATTGCCTTACCCTTGCTGCTGCCCGGCGTCACCGTTAATTCCTGGGAAATTGCCAAATCGCTGATCGTCACCATGCTCATTCCCTTGGGTATCGGCCTGTTCATCAAGGCGCGTTACGAAGAAACGGCGCAGCATTTGCAACCTATCTTTGGTCAGGCATCCAACACGGCCCTGCTGTTGATGATGGGCGTCATGCTGCTAATGAACGTCAAAACCATTCTGGGCGTCGTGGGCACAGGCGTCATTGCCGCTGGCATCGTTTTCTACCTGCTTGCCGTGGGCATTGGCTACGTGATGGCCTTTGGCGCAGACAAAGAGATCAAAAGCGTCATGGCTCTGGGAACAGGGCAGCGCAACCTATCCGCCGCTTTTGTGGTCGCTGCCGGAAACTTTTCCAACAATCCCGACGTGATCATCACCCTGATTGTCTTGGTCATTGTCGATCTGGTTCTTCTCCTGCCGCTGGCCGGGAAAATGGGCAAACAGGGCGGCGCAAAAAGCGCGCCCGCTGATGAAGCGGCTGCCTGAACAATTTTATTCGAACAATATGGAGAAAATGATGACAAAATTATGGACAACCCCAACTGATTTTCAAAAGAGACTCAAACCGGAACGACTGCCAATGATGGAAGCAGATTACTCTGGCGCGCCGCCGCCGGCCGATTTGCAATTTCTGGCTGACCGGCTGGCTATCCTGAACCACGTTTCGGCGTATTCATTTCTCATTGACGAGGGACGCTGGGAAGAATGGTTCGCCCTTTTTTCAGACGACATCCTTTTTGAGACGACTGTGCCGTGTTTTGGCACAATTCGCGCCAAAGGGAAAGAAGCCTTCCGCAAATTCGTAGATGTGCGTTTTCGCGGCCCCGGCAGTGAAACGAATGATACGGCGCACCGCCATACGATGGGTAACATCCACGTGGCTCGCCAAACAGACACGACGGCCGAAGTACGTACTTTGACAATGTTAAATTAGGCTCATGAGAGCCGTTTCCTGTATAAATAGCGCATGAACACTCAAAAAAAACCTTCTTGCCCAAT
>JAJRTP010000060.1 GCA_024278255.1 Chloroflexota bacterium
CCCATTTACTGCGAGGGCGGTGTACGTACTTGGCAATTCGCCGCGCCAGGTCAGGACAGCCAGTGCCGGCAAATAGTTTAATGTCACCATAGGAAATCATACGTTTAATCCTTTTGGTCGGGCAACCACCATTACTGATCAATTATACCGTTTGGCCTATTGATTTGCGACTTAGCGGCTTGATGGGAACGACGGCCGTTTCCGCTGCCGCAGCCCATCCACCCCGGCCGGCAAATCTTCCGAGAAAAAGCCCAGCATTTCCAGCGCCAATGAATGATCAAAGATGGGGCCGGCCTGGAGCAGCCATTGGTTCAAGGCCCGCTTGGTGAAGCGGATGGCATGACGCGGCCCGGTCGCCAAATCTACAGCGACAGCCATCGCCTTGTCCAGCAGCTCCTCATCCGGCACACACAGGCTGACCAGTCCCAGCCGTTCCGCTTCCGGCCCGGAGACAAATTCACTGGTCAACAGGTAATATTTGGCTTTGGCCATACCGCAGAGCAGCGGCCAGATGATGGCAGCATGATCGCCGGCCGCCACACCCATCCGTAAATGCCCATCCGCCAGCCGGGCGCTTTCGGCCGCAATGCTGACGTCGGCCAGCAAAGCCACCACCAGTCCAGCCCCCACGGCCGGGCCGTTGATGGCCGAGATGATGGGCTTGCTACAATGGAGCATGTTGTATACCAGGTCGCGGGCTTCATCCAGGATACGGATGACCTCGTCGTAATTGCGGTAAGCATCTTCCACCATTTGCAAATCGCCCCCGGCGGAAAAAGCGCGGCCGGCGCCGGTGATGACGGCCGTATACACCTCCGGGTCCCGTTCAATCGTCTGCCAAACCTCCACCAGTTCCGTGTGCAGCCGCCGGTCCGCCGCATTCAACACCTCCGGCCGGTTCAGCGTCAGCCACAAAATATGCGGTTCCCGTTTCTCAAAAAGAATGTGTTGATAATCGCTGTATTCCATCCCGCTCCTCCTGCCAGACAACCTGTGCGTCTACTGAACAATCCACAGATTACGCAGATTAGCGCAGATTTTTATATTCGGCTTGCGTATTGCGTATTGCGTAAATGTATACGCAATACGCAATAACAAATCATTCCGGCGTCACGTAAGCGGCCGTGATGCCGCCGTCCACCATAAATTCCGTACCCGTTACGTAAGACGATTCATCCGAAGCCAGGTAGAGGGCAGCGTAAGCCATCTCTTTCGCCTCGCCAAAGCGGCCCATAGGCACATGCACCAGGCGGCGCTGCTTCTTAGCTTCCGTGTTGAGAAACTTCATCAGCAGTTCCGTGCGCAGGGGGCCGGGGCAGAGGGCGTTCACCCGGATATTCTCGCGGGCGTGAATGACGGCCAGTTCGCGGGTCATGGACAGCACCGCGCCTTTGCTGGACGTGTAAGCCAACTGCGGTGTCGCTGCTCCCACCAGGGCCACGAAAGAAGCGGTGTTGATGATGGAGCCGCCGCCCGCCCGCCGCAAAGCAGGAATGCCGTACTTGCAGCCCAGATAAACCCCTTTCACGTTAATCGCCATCGTCAAATCCCACACATCCTCTTCCGTGTTGATGGCGTCATCGTCCGCGCTGTGCATGATGCCCGCGTTGTTGAAGAGGATATTCAACTGGCCGAAACTGTCTTCGGCCGCCTGCACCATGTTCTGGCAGTCAGCGGCATTGGATATGTCAGCATGGACATAAATCACCTGACCGCCATCGTCTTGAATCATCTGCACCGTCTCCTGCCCGGCCGCGTCATTGATGTCTACACACACCACATTCGCGCCTTCCCGGGCAAAAAGCAAGGCAGTTTCCCGGCCAATCCCGCTGGCCGCACCGGTAATTAAAGCTGTTTTGTTTTCTAATCGCATTGTTTCCTCCAAATGTAATTGGGTAATTGGGTAACTGGGTAATTACGTAATTACCCAGTTACCCAATTACATTTTATATCCTTTCAAAATATCGCTGGCGTTCCCAATCGGTCACGGCCGTATCATAAGCCATCTGTTCCGTGCGGAAAAAGTGGGTGTAATGTTCCACCACATCTGGGCCAAAGGCTTGTTGAGCAAAGTCACTGGTGGCAAAAAGATCGGTCGCTTCATGCAGGGTGTAGGGCACACGGGGGAGATGCTGGGCCGCGTACACATCGCCGGTAAAGATGGGCGGCGGCTCAATCTGGTGGGCAATACCGTCCAGCCCGGAAGCGAGGGCGGCGGCGAAACCGAGGTACGGATTCACGTCCGCGCCAGGGATGCGGCACTCGATACGCAGGCTGTCCCCCCGGCCCACCACGCGGAATCCGGCCGTGCGGTTGTCATAGCTCCAGGCCAGGCGGGTGGGCGCCCAGGAACCGTCTTCATACCGCTTGTAGGAGTTCACCGTGGGAGCGTAAAAGACCATCATCTCCGGCACGTAGGCCATCCAGCCGCCCAGGAACCAGCGGAAAATCTCTGACCCCTGTACTGGGCCAATCTGCTCCTCACCGGCAAAGGCGTTACGGCCGTCCTGCCACAAACTCAAGTGCATATGACAGCTAGACCCCGCCTACCCGCTGGCATATTTAGCCATAAACGTCACGCTGACCTCCTGCTGATCCGCCACTTCCTTCAGGCACTGCTTAAAAATGGCGTGCCGGTCTGACATAGAGAGGACGTCCGCATAGCGAATATTGAGTTCATGCTGCCCCCGGCCCCACTCCCCTTTGGAATTTTCCACGGGAATACCGGATTGGCGCAGGTGGCGGCGGGCGACGGCCGTAAACGCTTCCTCCCGCGCCCCTTGCAGCATGTGATAATCCTCAATATACCAACCCAGCGGCTCCAAATCGTTGTGCCCCTTTTGCGCCGCCGCCCGGTAAGAATCCCGGAAGATGTAATACTCCAGTTCGGACGCGGCCATCACGTCGTAGCTGGTTTCGGCCGCCCGCTCAATCTGGCGGCGCAGAATGGAACGCGGTGCTACGTCCACCGGCCGATGCGTTTTGTCATTTTCCACATCGCACAAGACCAGCGCCGTCTTGTCCAACCAACTGGCTATGCGAAGGGTGTTCAAATCGGGGACCAGGTGAAAATCGCCGTAACCCAGCTCCCAGTTGGCAAACTTGTAGCCAGGAATGGGTTCCATCTCCATATCCACTGTGAGCAGATAATCGCAGCCATGCGTACCGTGCGCCCCCACATCTTCCAGGAAAAATTCGGCGTCAAATCGCTTGCCCATGAAACGGCCGTAATGGTCTGTAAAGCCCACCGCCACCGTTTCAATGGCTCCCTCCTCTACCAAAACCAGCAATTCTTCTAACGTCAACAACCCTCGTATTTGTGCCATATCCACTCCTATTGCGTAGGGCGATTTGGCAAATCGCCTTACAACTCCATCAATTCTCTAAAACGCCAATACCGATCTACCAGCGCCCCGTTGGGCCGGGGATCAAATTGCTTGCCCGGCTGCAATTCCGGCCAATGAGACGGCCGTCCCGCCGCCAGCCAGGCCGTCCCCCGCGCCGTAGCCTCCGTTTCCTGCGGCCGGTAAACCACACAGCCGGACAAATCGGCCAGCCGTTGGCACAATTGGCCGGACTGGGCCAACCCGCCGCTTACCCGCAGGCGGGAAATAGTCACACCGGCGGCCCGCATCTCGTCCAGATTGGCTTGCAGCAAAAAGAGAATGCTCTCGGCCACGGCCGTAACCCACTGCCACAATTCCCCCTCCCCCACAATAACCGGTTCCGGGCCGGGCCGCCAAAAGGGAGACCCCAGGCCGCCAATGCTGTTGAGAAAGATCGGCGGTTCTTCCGGCCGGGCCAGCCATTCATCCAGATGGGCAGAAATATCGGAAATACCCCATGTTTCCGCCGCCCAGCTTAAAGCGGAACCGGCGCCATTCACCGTGCCTTCCAACGTGTATTCGCCCACAAGGGCTGTGCTGGACGTCAGCCCGGTAAGGAGAGCGGGATGGCTGACGCGCCACCGGCCGGTGGAAACGAGGACAAATGCGCCGGTACCCAGATTGATCACGGCCGTATCCCTGTCCGGCTGCCCCAAAGCATACACGACCGCATTCTGGTCACCGTTGACGGCTGTAACCGGCACGTCCGCCAAAGCCATCAGCCCGTACTCATGCACAATGGGACGGCAGGCCGGCAGCAAATCACCAGGGACGCCAAATAAATCCAGCAGCCAGGGGTCCCAGTCGCGGTAATCAATGTGCCATAGCTGGGTGCGATTGGCGTTAGCGTGGTCTACCAGAAGCGGCTGGTCGCGCAGCAAATGGGTGAGCAAAAAAGAAGCAAACGGGCCAAAGGCGAGACGGCCGTCCTGCTGCGCCCGCTGCACCGCCGGAACATGATCCAGCAGCCAGCGCAGCTTACTGGCCCCGTAATGGGGCGACAAGGGCAAACCGGTTTTTTCCTTGATGATGGGGATATATGCCTCAAACTGCGTCAGCCAGGCCGCGGCCCGCCGGTCTTGCCAGCTTAACAACGGGGCCAAAGGTTCCCCCGTTAGCCGATCCCAGGCCGCCACGCTGGAACGCTGTGAGGCCAATCCCGCCTGGGCAATCCCCGCCTGCCGCACCACACCATCGGCCAACACCTCAGTGATTACTTGACGCAGGGAAACGGCAATTTCAGCGGCATCCTGTTCCACATGGTCGGGGCTGAGGCGCTGGAGCGCAATCGGACAATGGGCAGAGGCTTGCACTTGCCCATCTGTATCAAAAGCGAGGGCGCGGGTGGCGTGGGTTCCCTGGTCAATAATGAGGGTTAGCGGATTCACGCAGATAAGTTACCGCAAAGCAGGCCAAAAGACAACGTTTACCCCCCTCAATTTTGCTTCTTGTAAACAGCAGCCTTTCGGCGCATAATTCACCTTAAAAAAGGAGCGTATTATGCCTCATCCACTTGTAACTCAATTACGTTTTGCCCGCAGTGAGTTTGTTCGTTGTCTGGAAGGCGTCAGCCCGGAAGAGGGCGTAGTGCGGATTCAGCCGATGAACTGTATTAGCTGGATAATCGGCCATTTATCCAGCCAGGAGAATTGGTATTGGGTGCGGCTGGCTCAAGGAAAAATGCTGGCTACGGAATTGGCCGAACTGGTCGGCTACAGAAAACCAGCCACAACGCCGCCTTTGGCCGATATGTGGACTGTGTGGCGGGAAATCACAACG
>JAJRTP010000061.1 GCA_024278255.1 Chloroflexota bacterium
AACGTCAGCACGGCCTCTTCTGTAGCTATATCCCACACCATAGCCGGGCCAACGGAACTGGCTGTAACCAACCGGCTCCCATCAGGGCTGAAATCAATTTTCCAGACAAATCCGTCATGGGCATCCAAGCCAAAGTCACCCCAACCAGTAGGGGAGACATCCCAAATACGCACATCCTTGTCCCTGCTGCTGCCAGTGACCACCTGACGGCCGTCCGGCATGAAGGCGATTCCATTCACCAAATTCTTGTGACCGGCCAAGACCAGGGGGTCTGGCGCCACTTCACCGGCGACATAGTTCCAGATTTTGGCTGTTCTGTCGGTGCTGGTTGTGCCCAGTCGGGTCCCGTCTGGGCTAAAAGCCATTGTTTGAATGGCAAAATCATGTGCGCCAGGAATAACAGATTGTATGTCACCCTGCTTTGAGTCCAATAATTGTATGTCGCCATTCCTGGCACCCACAACCACGTATTCCCCATCCGGGCTAAAAATAGCATATCGTGACGAAACAGTGACGTTAAACAATTCTGCCTCGGCAGCAATATTCCACACCCGCAGCGTCCCATCGTCACTGGTTGACACCAGGCGCGTTCCATCAGGGCTGTAAGCGACAGACCATAACCAATCCTCGTGACAGCAAAGCGTAGCGACTGCCTGCCCCGAACCAGCAGTCAGCGTCGCTGCCACATCCCAAATTTTTATCGTGAGATCGCCGCCAACACTGACAAACTGCGTCCCCTCCGGATTAAATGCCACCATCTGCACCAAAGCATCGTGAGCGGGAAAAGTGAGCAATTCTTCACCCGACTCGGCCGCCAAAATTGTGATCGTGCCGGGTAAGGGATCATCGCCAGCCCATTCTTCATTGGGCAGAACCAGTAATGTACCGTCCGGGCTGAAAGCGGCCCGGTTGATCCACTCTTCGGTGACGGTGTCCGGGGGATAATCAAAGATGTCAGTCACGGTACGGGTAAACAGCACCTCCCCGGTAACCGCGTCCCACATGACGCCGCCATCGGGGCCGGAACTGAATACGCGACGGCCGTCTGGACTGACAGTAATAAAACTGGTGGGAAAGCCGTCTGGCGGGTAAAGAGTTTGCCGGACACGGGAACTGTCTATGGCCTGGCGCAAAGCCCCTTCCGCTTCAATCGTGTATGTTCGGGACAGGGCTTGTGTTGCTAACAAAATACTGCGTTCCGGGTCGTCGTCAAGGCTGAGTAAAGCGGCCGCAGCCAACTCACGGGAACCGGCTAACTGGGCTGCCTGCTCCGCTTCGGCCTGAGCAATGGATCGCTGTTCGGCTTCGGCTTCGGCGTTGGCCCGCTGGATATTGGCTTCTTCCTCCTGAGCTAAGGCTTCGGCTTCCCGCGCGGCGGCCAGATTAGCATTTTCCTGGGCGCGGGCTTCCTGGGTGACAGCCAAGTTGAAATTATTGACCGCTTCAGCCTCCCGCGTAACAGCCAAGGTCAGGTTGGCCTGGGCATTACTGGCATTTTGCGCGGCCTGACGGCCGGCAGCAACGGCCGTTACCGCCAAAAGTGCTGCAATAACCAACGCTCCTACCAAAAACACAGCCCGGCGGCGCAAGCGTTGGGCCGCTTGGGTTTGTTCTTCCGCCCGTTGTCTTTCCGTTTCGGCCAATTGTTGGGCTGTTTCCAGTTCCCGCTGCTGTCTGGCCTGCTCTTCCGCTTCCCGCTGCTCTCGTGCCGCAATGCTGGCCTCCAGGTAGGCTTGCTCGTCCGGCGTCAGCGCCAAATCCATCGTGGCTGCCCAGCCGGCAAAAAGGTCCAGGCGGCTGCCGCGTAAAAGGAAACCTGCGTCCTGGTTGTTTAGCACCCATTCAGCGGCAAAGGCAGCCAGCGACCGCTGCAAGCGCACGTCGTCCCGGCTTTCTTGCAGCCAGCGGCGCAGGCGGGGCCATTCCCGCAGCAGGGCTTCGTGGGCTACTTCCACGGTCGGTTCACGGGTGAGCGGGTCGTGGTCAAAGGTGAGGAGGCGATATTTGCCGTATTCGGTAATCGGTGTTCGGTAATCGGTGATCGGTGTTCGGTTGTCAATAATCGGTTCTTGAGTCAGGGACAAGGCTTCCAATTCTGACAGGCGGACGCGGCGGCGGGTGTCTTCAACGCCTTCGCCGAGGGTGACAAGGCGCAGGAATAGTTGACGGATGGCTTCCTGGTCGGCCTCGTCAAACCCAGCGTACAACTCTTCGGCACGTTGGGCCAATGCGCCGGATACACCACCCAGCGCCTGGTAAGCGGCCAGAGTCATCACATTGTCCTGCCGCTCTTCAAATAGTTCCGTCAGGGCATATTGCAGCAAAGGCAGCGCGCCCGGCTGGTCAGCTACGTCCGTGAGCATAGCAGTGGTGGCGCTGGCTTCCAGACTCACCCCTACCCGCCGCGCCGGTTCCTGGATAGCCCAGGTCAGTTCTTCCTGCGTTAACGGCAGAATGATTCCGGTGTGCTGTTTGAATAACTCGGCAATGGGCTGGATTTGCAGGGGCCGGTCATAGAAATCAGCTCGCAGCGTGACCACCACCCGCAGGGGGCTGCGCGGCGCATTGAGTGCGGTCAACAAGCTGTTGAGGAAATGTCGCCGCCGGGCATCGTCGTCTACCAGGGTGAACAACTCCTCAAACTGGTCAATGACCAGGAGCAGTTGGGCGTCTTCTTCGTCCGGCAGGATGCGGCGGATGGTGCGCAGCATTCCCCGTTCGTCTTTTTGCATCGGTTCCAGCAGACTGGGTGGCGGGTCTACAGCAATGGGCAGCAGGGCCAGTTCCAGTTCTTCCAACGGATGATCGCCGGGCACCATCTCGGCTACAAACCAGTTGTCGGAACCGGGAATGGCTTCCTGGCGCAGGGCGGGGATGAGACCGGCTTTGACCAGACTGGATTTGCCGCTGCCGCTGGGACCGACGACAGCCAGAAAGCGGCTTTCGGCCAGCCGGGTGACTAGCTGCTGGATGAGGGTATCACGGCCGTAAAAATCCACAGCGTCAGCTTCCTGGAAGGCACGTAACCCTTTGTAGGGGTTGTAAATGTCGGTGGGGGGTACGGCCGTGATTTCCAGGGCAGGACGGCTGAAGCCGTCACTACGAACGGCGCGGCGAAATGCTTCAGCCAAAGACAGCACATCTGCGTACCGGTCGGCTGGCAGCTTGGCCGTGGCCTGACGAATCACCGCATCCACCTGTGGCGGTACGTCCGGCCGGCTGGCGCTTACCGGGGGAATCGGTTCCTGCAACTGCCGGTGGATCAGCGCCGCCAGTGAATCCCCGCTGAACGGCTTCTCCCCAGTTAGGGTTTCATACAGCACCGCTCCCAAACTGTAGATGTCGGATTGGGGTGTAACGCCCTCGTTGAGCAGTTGTTCCGGCGAAATGTAATCCAGCGTGCCCATGAGGTCGCCGTCCTCCGTCAGCGGTTGGTCAACCAGCAGATTCTTGGCGATGCCGAAGTCGGTGAGGTAGGCGTTGCCTATCTCGTCAAACAGGATGTTGGCCGGTTTGATGTCTCGATGCACGACGCCCTGACGATGGGCGGCAGAAAGGGCGGCGGCGATTTGATCCAGCATCTTGGCCGCGGCCGTTACCGACCAGGGGCCGCCTTCCAGTGAAGTCAACAAGTTTTCCCCGCGTAGTAGGCGCATCACCAGATACGCTCCCTCCGGGTCGCGCCAGTAATCGTAGAGGGGCACGATGTAGGGATGTTCCAGGCGGGCGATGGTTTGGGCTTCCGCCTCAAAACGGCGGATGAATTCCGGGTTGTTGGCATATTTGCGGCGGATCACCTTGACGGCCACATCCCGCCCTACGGAGGGTTGGATGGCCCGGTAAATGGTGCCGTAGCCGCCCTGCCCAATTTCTTCTTTAAGTTCGTAACCGTGGATGCCCTGGACTGGCTGGCGGTCAAAGCGCAAATCGCCGGCCACTATTTTATTGTAGATGTCGGTAGTGTGTTTGGTGGGAGCCATGCCCAATTCTTCGGCCAGCAGGCGGCGGCAGCGCTCGTAGAGAGCCACAGCTTCTTCCCGCTGCCCGTCCAGCGCCAGGATTTCCATGAGCTGCCGGTAGGCGCTCTCGCGCAAATCATCTATTTCCAGTTGACGGTCGGCGTAGACGCGGGCCTGGGGAAAATCTTTTTGCCGGGCGTAGATGGCGGTCAGTGTTTCCAGGGCGTCCAGGGCTTTGCGGCGGTAAATCTGCCGTCGCCCAGCAGCCCAATCCTCGAACTGGTTACTGTCTTCCAGGTAGAAATCGGCCAGAAAATCACCGGTGTACAGGGCGGCCGCTTCTTCTAAATGTGTGCGGCAGGTGTGACAGGAGAGCAGGTCCACATGATCGTGGACCTGCCCCTGAAGGAGGAAGTTCTCAAACAGGCTGACGTCCACACAAACGTCGGCCTGTGGATTGAGCTGGATGGTTTGCCGGTTGGTGAGAAGAAGGGGGACGGCGGTACGGCCGTCCCCCGCATCTCCCTCACTGGCTTTGGCGGCAACTTCGGGGAAGCTCTTACGCAAGTTGTAGATGACCTGGCGCAAATTTTGCCGGGCCGACCGTTCCGGCATACCGGGCCAGAGCAGAGTCATCAGACTTTCGCGGCGGTGCGGCTCTGGTTCGGTAACCAAATAGACAAGCAGGGCCTGGACTTTACGGGTGCGAAAGCCGGGTAGGGAACTACCGTTGACCTCTGCCTGAAACCGGCCAAAAAGGGTCAGGGATAAGGTATTCATTTGTCGCCTCTGTCTTGCTGCTAAATCATGTTGTTGACGGGAATGCACGTATACGTAAACACATCATAGCACAATTTTGCCGGTTGGGGGCGCTTGTTGACGATTTGGCGTTATTTGTTGATACCTGTTCACATGAAAGTTGACACATTTGGCACATCAGACTTCGCCAGGTCAGAGCCAGAAAAACAGCCAGCTCATTAGAAGGAAATCGAACGCCAGTTGCCTCGCAGC
>JAJRTP010000062.1 GCA_024278255.1 Chloroflexota bacterium
ATTTTGACGGCGTTACGGCCGTAGACCGGCTCACCCTGACCATTGACGAAGGGGAAGTCTTTGGCTTCCTGGGGCCGAATGGGGCGGGCAAAACGACCACGGTGCGCATGTTGACCAGCTTGATTGCGCCCACCTTCGGGCAGGCCACGGTGCTGGGTTATGAAGTGGGCCGCGATGACCAGGAGATCCGCCGCCACGTGGGGCTGCTGACGGAAACGCCGGGCATGTATGACCGCCTCTCCGCCTGGAAGAATTTGACCATTTACGGCCGTCTCTACGAAGTGCCGGACGTGCCGGGCCAGGTGGAAAAATATCTGCGGCTGCTGGGGCTGTGGGATCGGCGCAATGATCCGGCGGGCACATTCAGCAAGGGGATGAAGCAAAAACTGGCGATTGCCCGCGCCCTGCTGCACGAGCCTCGCCTGCTCTTCCTGGATGAACCGACGGCCGCCCTGGACCCGGAAGCGGCCAAACTGGTGCGCGATTTTATTGGGGAAGTCAAGGCACAGGGGCGCACTATCTTCCTGACGACGCATAATTTGGAGGAGGCTGACAAGCTGTGTGACCAAATTGCCATCTTCAAGACGCAGTTAAAGGTGGTGGATTCGGTGGCTGGATTGCGGGGACAGTTGTACGGCCGTCAAGTCGTTTTCCATCTGGCCGAACCGGCCGCACCGCGTGTCCCCCTTTTGCAAACCCTGCCCTACGTACAGCACGTAGAGGCCGATGCCAACAAACTCGTCGTCGCTTTAGACGATCCGGAAACGCGCAACCCGGAGATGATTCGCCTGTTAGTCGAAGCCGGCGTTAACATTCAGTTTGTGGGCGAACTGCGTCACACACTGGAAGATATTTATCTGCAACTGGTGCAAGATGAACAAAATTAGAACAATTATTGGCAAGGAATGGGCCGAAGTCTTCAAAAACAAACTGGTCTTCTTTTCCGTCGTCTTTATGCCCCTGCTTTTTGTTTTGCTGCCTTTGGCTACGTTGTGGGGGATGAATGCGCTGGGCGATGACGCCGGCAGCTTTTCTTCCGGCGGCGGCGACTTCTTTGGTGATTTTTGCCAGGGGATGAACGAGTTTGACTGCGGTCAGGCGTATATGCTTTCTATCTATGCCCTGCTCTTTATGATTTTGCCGTTGATGATTCCGGTGACGATTGCCGCTTACAGCATTGTGGGCGAGAAAACAACGCGCAGCCTGGAACCGCTTCTGGCGACGCCTATCACCACCAAAGAACTGCTTACGGGCAAGGCGTTGGCGGCCGTTATTCCGGCGATTGTAGCGACCTGGCTGGCGTTTGCCCTCTTTCTGGTCAGTAGTTGGCTGATGGTGTCGCCGGAGGTGTTTCGTTTGGGGATTCAGCCGTATTGGTTAACGGCCGTCATCTTCGTCGGCCCCCTGCTTGCCTTATTCGCCGTGGCCATTGCTATGATGATCTCCTCCCGCGTCACCGATCCCCGCACGGCAGAACAGTTGGCCGGGTTTGTCGTTTTGCCCATCATCCTCATCCTGGTCGGTCAATCATTGGGCTTGTTCCTCATCAATGGCGAACTGGTCCTCGTTTTGGCGGCCGTCCTGATTATTCTGGACGTCATTTTACTGGCCCTGACCGTCAAAATCTTCCAGCGCGAAACCATCCTGACCCGCTGGAAATAATGCGTATTGCGTATTCCGTGTTGCATATCACTCTCTTGGCAGACTGTCTGCTTTGCAATATCATGCGGGTGGTAAGTTATCAGTATAAAAGACAGATCGTATGAGTAAAATTTATAAATTGCCTTTGGTAATGGAGCCTCAACCGAAAGGCGGTTATGTTGTCACTTGCCCCTTGCTGCCCGAATTGATTACCGAGGGAGATTCGGTTGAGGAGGCTGTCTATAATGCCAATGATGCTTTAGCGGCAATCATTGAGGCGTATGAAGATTTAAGTAAACCATTGCCCCCTGTACTGCAACGATAATTCTTCTAAAAGGAGCATCCCATGACTCACCCCCTCGCCGGATTCAAAATAGGCCACGCCACTGACATCGAACATCACACTGGCTGCACCGTTTTTCTTTGCCCGGAGAAGACGGTGGGCAGCGTGGACGTGCGCGGTCCCGCCCCCGGCAGCCGGGAATCTGCCTTGCTGCAACTGGACAAGCCGATTGAGTACGTCAATGCGATTGTCCTGACGGGGGGCAGTGCGTTTGGTCTGGCTACGGCCGATGGCGTGATGCGCTGGCTGGCGGAAAGGGGTATCGGCCATACGACGCCCATTAAACCTATTCCCATTGTGCCGGCGGCCGTTGTCTACGACCTGTTCCTCAGCGGCGGGCACACACCGGATGGGGCGATGGGGTATGCGGCCTGCCAGAATGCGTCCGGCGATGACGTGGCGCAGGGGAATGTGGGCGCGGGTGCGGGGGTGACGGTAGGCAAATGGTCGGGGCCGCAGCATATGATGATGGCCGGTTTTGGTCTGGCGACGATGCAGATTGATGATTTGCTTGTCGGGGCGGGAGCGGTGGTGAATGCGGTGGGAGATGTGGTCAATGAGGACAGTTCCGTGCTGGCGGGCGCGCGGGGAGAACACGGCCGTTGGCTGGCTGAGACTGATCCCTTGCGCCGCTTCCCGCAGCAGCCCCCGACCCAGTTGACCAATACAACGCTGGTGGTCCTGTTCACCAATGCCCGACTGACCAAAGTAGAGGCGAACCGGCTGGCCCAGCGAGCGCACGACGGCATAGCCATTGCTATACGGCCGTCTCACACCACCCACGATGGCGACACCGCTTTTGCCTTAGCTTCCGGGCAAGTAGAAGCCTCGTTTGATTTGGTCGCCAATGCAGGCACGGCCGTCGTCGCCGAAGCCATCCGCAACGGTGTGCGTCATGCCCATTCCCTGCAAGGTATTCCTGGCCTGGCTGGTTAGCCAGCGTCCGTCAGAAGTTCAACTTCTCTGAGAAGTTGAACTTCTTGGTGACATATTCCTGCCAATCCTGCGGCGTGTCCAAATCGAACTGGAGGGTTGGGGAGGTGATGGTGCGGATGGGGAAGTTGAGGCGGCGGGCTTCGGCCAGGTGTTTGTGGTAGCTGTTACGGCCGTACTGCACCCAAAATTCTGTCGGCAAAGGCAGGCGTAAGGCATTGGTTCCCGTGCCGCTCCGGTCACTGGCAATAAGAATGGCGGAGGAAGAACTGTTCCCCATCACCGCCACATCCGCCACTCGCAAAAAAGGTAAATCCGACGGTAAAATCAACGCTTGAGAGGCCCCCATCGCGGCCGCCTTTTGCAGCCCCAGACGAATCGCCCCGTTTAGCCCTGCGCCTGCTTTTTCTGCCAGGGGGATGGCTCCGTAGGTGACGGCGATTTGGGCTACGGCCGTGTCCCGACTCACCACCAACACCCCTGCCACTTCTGGTGACTGAGCCAATACCCGCAACGTGCGTCGCAGCAGCCACCGCGTCAATGCCGCCCGATCTTCTGCTGACAAAACGGCCGTCAAGCGACTTTTGCTGTTTGCCAGTTCTTTTACCGGCACAATCGTCCACATTTTAGTGTGCAGTGTGCAGTGTTCAGTGATCGGATTACTGAACACTGCACACTGAAAACTGATCACTGGTCTTTGAGAAACTGCGTCGTAAACGCCGCTGTCACGTCAATCGGTTCTGCGATGGCCTCATACTGCACCAGCATATCTTGGAGCGCCTGCCATTGCTCTGTGGTTTGCCAGCCCAGGCCAAATTCATCTGTGATGGGTGACTGGGCGTCGGCCAGTTCCGTGTCCAGCATGTAACGCATATGCGCCGGATCGGCTTCCTCACCAGCGTAAATCAGCACGATGTCTATTGCTTCCTCCGGGTTTTCCCGGGCAAATTCAATACCGCGCATGACTGCGTTCATAAACTTTTGCAGCAATTCCGGATTCTTTTCAATCATCTCCTCGGTGGTTACGTAAGTCAGCCCCAGTGTGGGTACGCCAAAATCGACCGCATCCCACATATTCAGCTCATACCCCCAGCCGCGAATGGTATCCGGCTCGTTGGACTTGAAAACAGGGTACACGTCTACCTTCCCCTCGGTAAAGACGCGCGGATCGAAACCCACGTTGATCAATTCCACCTTGTTCTGGTCTACCCCGGCCGCTTCCATGATGGCAAACAAATCCGGCGGCGGCGTGCCCTTGAAGCCCACCTTGCGCCCTTCCCAATCCCGGGGCGTGTTAATGCCGGAATCGGCCATAGCCACAAACGCTTGCTGTCCTTTTTGTCCGATGAGGGCCAGGGAGACGAGGGGCAGTCCCGGATCGGCGCGGCGTTTGAGCAGAACGGCGGCATCCTGCGTTGTCACCTGGACTTCGCCCGCTGCCAGCAGTTGCAAATGCTCGCCGCCTCCGGCCGAATGTTCGATGGTCACGTCCAGCCCTTCATCAGCAAAATATCCTTTTTCTTGGGCTACGTAAGCGCCAACAAAGGGTAAGTTGGCCTGCGGCTTGAACCCGGCCATGAAGGTCATGGGTTGCAATTCGGCTGTTTTTGCCTGGGCTGGGGCGCAGGCTGATAAGACAATGAGAGCAAGGATGGTTAAGAACAATTTTTTGATCATGTAGAACTCCTTCTTTTTTGCGTTGTGATTTGTGGGGCGATTTTGCAAATCGCCCTACGAGTTTGGTTGCCAAAACAGGAACCGTTTTTCCAGCAGGACGACGCTTTGGTACACGGCCGTACTCAACAGCGTCAGAACAAAAACGGCGGCAAACAGGGCGGGCATATCCAGATTGGTGTAAGCCAGCCACATCTGCCGCCCCAGGCCGGAGGATGCCCCCATCCATTCCGCCACCACTGCACCGATCATCGCCAGAGGTGCGGCCACTTTGAGTGCAGCGAAGAGATACGGCCGTGCTGAGGGCCAGCGCACCAGGATAAAAATTTCCTGCGGGCTGGCATTGAGTGAATGAAGATAATCCAACACGGCCGGATCGGCAGAGCGAAAGCCGCTGAGGGCGTTAATCAGCACCGGGAAGAAGGTGAGCAGTGCCGTAATAATCACTTTGGGGGCGTGACCGAAGCCCAGCCAGATGGTGAGGATGGGCGCAATGGCGATGATCGGCGTGGATTTGATCAGAATTGCCAACGACATAACGCCCTGCTCCAGTCGTCCCCAAAAGGTGATGAGGATGGCCAGACCCAGGCCGACGGCCGTGCCCAAAACCAATCCGGCCAATGCTTCCGCCAGTGTCACCAGTCCGGCGGACAGGAGGTGGGGCAGATTGACAGCCAGGTCAGCCAGGATGTCGCTGGGGGCGGGCACCAGGTAGACGGGCGTATCGGTCAGGCGCACGGCCGTTTCCCAGAGCAAAAACAGTGCCAGCAGCAGCCCTGCCCCAGCCAGTCTCCCTGTTTGAGAACGAATTAATTCGCGGCAACGGGCAACCGAAAGCTGCTGCTGAAACCGACTTGCGTCAGTAGCTGTAGTTTTCAACCACCGTGTTTTCATACCGCCCCCTTTTGCAAAATTGTCCGCGCCTGCCGCACCACAGCCTGGAACGAAGTGCTGGTGTCGTCGCGGGGGCGAGGCAGGTCAACTGGTACGATGCCGCTGATGTGGGACGGCCGTTGGGTCAACAACACCAGTCGGTCAGACAATTTCACCGCTTCCGGGATGTGATGCGTCACCCAAAGGACAGTAGGCCGGTATTTTTGCCAAATCGCCAGCATCTCGTCCGCCAGTGCTTGCCGGGTCAATTCGTCCAGGGCGGAGAATGGCTCATCCATCAGCCAGACGGCGGCGTTGCTGGCCAGGGTGCGGGCCAGAGCGGCCCGCTGCTGCATCCCGCCGGAGAGGGTGTGAGGATAGGCGGCGGCAAAATCGGCCAGGCCCATCATCTTCAGCAGAGATTCGGTCGGGGCAGAAGGCTGGCTGGAAGCCTGCCGGTTAACTTGCTGCGGCAAGCGCACGTTATCTAAAATGGTGCGCCAGGGCAGGAGGGCCGGTTTCTGGGCCATCCAGCCAATTTCTTTCTGCGCCCGCAGCGCCAGGGGTGGCTGCCCGTTCAGCCAGATTTGGCCGGAAGTAGGCGTATCCAATGCCGCCACCAGACGCAGTAAGGTGGACTTACCGCAGCCGCTGGGGCCAACGATGCTGACAAACTCACCCGGCCGGATGTCCAGATTGATACCGTCCAGCACGTCCAGACGGCCGTTGCTGCCCTCGAACGATTTGCTCACATTTTCCAGGTGAATGGGGGTGGCGTGGAGCATAGTTTTTAGTGTGCAGTATTCAGTGTGCAGTGGACTAAAAACTGAATACTGCACACTGAATACTGTTTACCGCTCCCCCAATCCCTGCCGCCCGCTGATTTTATCCGGCCAGATGCGCACGGCCGACCAGCCATCCGTTTCTTGCAGTTCCGGCAGGTGGGCGGCGTCTTCGCCCAGATAGCGGGCGGCCAATCGCTGGCGCAGGGCGGCCAGACCACCGGGTATCTGGTCTTCGGGCATGATTTTGGCGGTGCTGCTGACGAAGACGCGGCGCAGGGGCGGCCACGGTTCGTCAATGCTGAGGGAGACGCGGGGGTTGGTCAGGATGTACTCTTTCCAGAAAGCGCCGGGTGAAGCGGCCAGCCAAAGGGAACGGCCGTCCCAGTCATACCACAGGGGCACAACGTGGGGCGTGCCATCCCGCCGGATGCAGGCCAGCCGCGCGCCCCAGGCGCCTTGCAGAAAGTCGTTCAATTCCGCCTTTGTTAGTTCACGAGTGGGGCCAATGGAACCGACGGCCGCCCAACCGTAGGGTTGGTAGGTGGCGGCCCCCAGGCGATAAGAGACGCGGGCGGCGGCCTGGCGCAGTTCGTTGACCAGTTCCTGGCTTCTTTCACCGTCATACCGGTAGCGGGGGATGCCTATCATAATGGCGGCGATGGGATTAACGCCATCCAGGGTGACGGGGGCGGCGATTTCTACGAGGTCGGCTGTTTTGGTTTGGCTGACGCCCTGGTTGTGAATTTGGTGGAGACGGCCGTGCAGTTCCGGCGCGACTTTTTCGATGTATCCGGGTGATTCTCCGGCGACGAGAACGTGCCCGGCGGCCGTTTGGCCCAGCGGCTGGCGTTCGCCGGGCTGGTAGACGGCGCGTACCGGCTGCGGGCTGGGGTGCTGGGCCAGAATGATGGTTTGCAGGTTGTTGACCCAGACGAGGGTGACGGTTTCGGGCAGGGGGTTGAGGCTCATCTCGGTGTCGAACGCTTCGATTAACGGCCGTAATCCCTGCTGCCGGTCGGGAATCAAAGCCCACAACGCCGGACCGAGTGAGTAACGGCCGCGCTGATCCAATTGGATAATGTAGTTGCGCGATTTCAGGGTATTGAGTAGAGCGAATAAAGCACTGCGGGAGATTTCCTGTTGGGTTAAAATCTCGGCGGCCGTTAAGCCTTCGGGTGCGGTCGCCAGCAGTTCCAGCAGGTTCAGGGTGCGATCGGCGGCGGGTACTTGTTTGGCATATTCCATAATGTATGTCCAGTATAGAGGATTGTGGTTTATTTTAGCAGATTATAGAGAGAGGGCAAGGGGGATTACGGCCGTATTTTACCGCTATTCGTCAGCAGTGCGGGGCTTGTGTTAAAATCTTTTTACGTCACGACAACATATTCTTATTCGGGTTGCAAATGATTGTAAATGTCCTTAGCTAATAACCTATAGGAGGCAGATATGGCTTTACCCATCCCCAGCATGATTCTGAAAAAACTTTATACTTATGGCAGTTTGGAAAATACGAGCAGAGGTGTACAGTTTGCTCTCAAAAACAGATTGAGCGACACAAAAGTCACCGCTTTGCGCAGCATTAAAATTGATGATCAAGAAGTATCCCGCGACAAAATCATCCTGGATTTAGGTAATGGCAACCGGTTTTCCCCGGATGATTTGGCTGCCAATCCTATTGATTTTCCTTTACGGCGCATTGTGGATATTGTCTGCCAGATTGATCCGCTGCCCTTGGGCAAGCACGAAATTGAACTGGCGTTCGAGGCTGAGACGTTTGGCAAGCTCAAATTCAAAGTAGATGATGCCATTTCGGATGGAACCGAAAAGCTGGTGCGCATCCCCCGCGACTTAGAAGATGATTTGTCAGAAAAGGCCATCAAAAGACGGCAGGAATTTATTGAGGAGATTTCCGGAACCAAGCTGGAGCATATTCCTCACTATTCTTTTGACGCCCACATTACCCAAGGGAATGTCGAGAATTTTACCGGTGTGGCCCAAATCCCGATGGGCTTTGCTGGGCCATTAACGATTCATGGCGAACATGCTAAGGGAGATTTTATTGTACCCTTGGCCACGGCAGAAGGGACACTGGTTGCTTCTTATAATCGGGGTATGAAGATATTGAACCTGTCTGGCGGGGTGACGGTTAGTGTGGTGGGCGATTCGATGCAGCGCGCGCCGGTGTTTGTTTTTGACAATGCCATGCAGGCACGTGATTTTGTGACCTGGGTGGATGACCATATTGAGAAGATTCGGGAAGAGGCGGAGGCCACGTCGAGTGTCGCCAAACTGCAATATATTGATCCCTTTTTAGCCAGTAAGTTTGCCTATTTGCGTTTCAACTTTTCCACAGGCGATGCGGCCGGTCAAAATATGGTGGGCCGGGCTACTTTTGCCGCTTGCAGTTGGATTCTGGATCATTTTGATGATGCGCCTGTGCGTCATTTTTATTTGGAATCGAATCTGGCGACGGACAAGAAGGCGTCGCAGGTCAATATGATGCGTACCCGAGGCAAGCGGGTCACGGCCGAAGCGGTTATTGACCGGGACGTACTGATTCAACATATGCGGGTAGAACCGGAAAATTTGGCGTACCATTGGGGTGTGGCCAATATTGGTTCTATTTTGTCCGGGGCGAATAATAACGGGTTGCATTCGGCCAATGGCATTACGGCAATGTTTATTGCCACGGGACAGGATGTAGCTAATCTGGCGGAATCTTCGGCGGGGATTGTGTATGTAGAGTTGACGCCGGAGAACGATTTGTATATTTCTATTACGATTCCTTCTTTGATTGTGGCGACGTATGGCGGCGGTACGGGTCTGGCGACACAGCGGGAATCTCTGGAACTGCTGGGCTGTTATGGCAAAGACAAGGTGCGCAAGTTTGCCGAGATTATTGGCGGCGTGGTGCTGGCCGGGGAGATTTCGCTGGCAGCGGCTATTTCGTCGCTGGATTGGGTGAGCAGTCATGAGCAGTACGGCCGTAATCGGTAATCGGTAATTTGAGATTGGTTCAATCTTCAAGATTGAACCAATCTTTTTTTATGGGCCGGGAATAGTTTCGCGGGCGTCGGCCAGGTAGGCTTGGAATTGTTGCAGAACGGCCGTGTAATCCGGGCTGGCAATCTGGTTTTGTAGTTGGTAGGGGTCGGCAGCCAGATCATACAGTTCGGACAGGTCGCCTTCCGTTTCCGTGTATTCATACTGGCCGGCGCGGATGGTTTGGAAGGGCGGTGAGCTGCCGACATAAGCCACATTGGTGGGCCAGCCTTCGATGAGGGTATAGTCGCGCCATTCGGGATTGGGATCGTTTTGCAGGAACGGCCGTAGCGATCCCCCATCCACAAAATCCGGCGGCGGCAGTCCGGCCAAATCATAAATTGTCGGGGCAATATCAATGTTCGCTACCACCGTCTCCTCCCGGCGCGGTTCGGCGACGAGCGGCGGGTAGCGCACGGCAAAAGGGACGCGGGCCGATTCCTCATACGCATAAATTTTGCCGATGGGCAGCCGCTGTTCGCCCAGAAATAGGCCATTGTCAGAAATATAGAAAATAACTGTATTGTCCAATTCCCCCTGAGCTTCCAATTCATCCAGAAGTGTTTCTACCGCAATATCCAGCGCGTTCAACGTTTGTAATTGATGTTTACGATCCCTGTTGATGGATTCAATCTGATCGGGTGCCAGGAAGGGTAATTCCTGCATCCACTGCGGCTTGCCGGACATATCGGCTGGGTTGAAATTGGGCCGTTCATGCGGCGGCAAACCCGGGTAAAGCTGGTCATCGCCGGGGGCCGGCCGGGCAGGCAGGTGAGGCGCGTAAGGGGTAAACATGAGGAAGAAGGGAGCGTCCTGCTGGCTGGCCTGATCTATGAACTCGACAGCATAATCGCGCAGGATGTCTGTCTGGTAGCCGGTATGGGGTGTCGCCGTGCCGTTGACGTTGAGTGTGGGATCGTAATAAGCGGCCGAATCGGGGCCGCTGGTCATCCCTATCCAGTAATCAAATTCGGGCAAAGGGGGGTCTTCCGGGCTGGCCGGGTAGGTGTTGACGTATTTGCCCACCAGACCGGTGTAATAACCAGCTTCGTCCAGATTTTGCACAATCGTTTCCTGGTCGAAGGGATCGGAATTGAGGCGGACGTTGTGATTGTGGGCATACATCCCGGTCAGGATAGAGGCGCGGCTGGGACTGCACCGGGCGGTGGTGACGTAAGCGTTGTCGAAGGTGACGCCCTGATTAAAGATGCGCTCCTGGGTGCGGGGTATGTAACTCATCGTATCAAAGCGCTGGTCGTCAGCGACAATGACCAGGAAGTTGGGGCGTTCTGGCTCCAATTCAATTTTAGGTGGGAGCGGGCTGGCGCAACTGGCGGCTATGGCCCCCAAAGCGAGGGCGGAGAGGGATAGTTTTTGGGCAGCGTTCAATCAATTCTCCGGCAGCAAGGCGGCAAAAGTATCCATATCCTTTACCAAAATGGCCTGGCGATGCAGATAGCGCAGCTGCTCCGCGTCTTTAACAGATCGGACGCCCGCTTCGATTTCTGGCGGTACAACTTCGAACCGTATTGCCAGGTTATCCAACACCGCTTCTTGCAAGCCATGTTCAATACCTTGCTCAATACCTTGCTCAATGCCTTGCTCAATCCAGTGATCAGCTACTGTTTGCATAATTTCACTCCCTTCATCTGCCAGCATTCCCTGAACGACTTTGACCATATCTTCTGGTTGTAAATGCCGGGCTGCCTGTCCCATATAGTATAACACAGTGCGCAAGTATTCCAGCGCCGTCCAGCTCTCAGACAATTCGTGAAACAAGGCAAATATATCCGCCAGGTGTTCGCGTAAAGCCGGATCGAGAATGTAGCGCATGACCAGCAAGCTGATACGCAAATGAGCTGCGCCGGCGATTTCGGCGTTGCTGTAATCGGAAAGGTCAAGCAATTCGTAACGTGCCTGGGGCCAATACGGCCGTAACGCCTCATCCCCGCTAAACAAACCGCCAAAATCAGTCGCCACCCGCCACTGTTCACGGCCGTGATACAACACCAATGGAATGATTGGCCGCAACTTTGCCCCATTGCGCCAGTCATTCTCCCAAATTCGCATCTCATACCGTAACACCTGAAACGGCGTTTGGGGATCAGGGTAGCTTTTGTGTTCCAGCAAAATGTAAACGTAGGCTGGCTGCCCGTTTTTTAAGGTCACTTTATAGAGCAAATCGGCAAACTGCTCTTGCAAATCGGCGTCAATAAAACTATCTGGCTGCGCCTCCAGCGTGTTTAGATCGAGAACAGCCACCACTTCGGGCGGCAGATAATTTGCCAGTAAATCACGAGCTACTTCAATGTGGGAAAACGTTTCCTTGAAGAACCGGTCGTGCGGATTCGTCAATTCTTGCGCCATACGTTACTCCTCATCCCCTTACGCCTTATCCCCTTAACAGAAGTTCCCGATCATCCCCCACACGGCGGGTGGTGCGTTTTTCGTCCAGGTGTTCCAGCAGGGCGATGGCGTATTTGCGGCTGGTGCCCAGCAGATCGCGGGTTTGGGCGGCGTTGATACGGCCGTGTTCCCTCAAATACGCCACAATTTTCCCCGTCAGTTCTTCATATTCCGCCGGCGCGTAAACCACGTCGCCGGAAATCTGCACCAGTTGGCCTAAATCCGTCAGGGCAAAGTAGACGTCCTCGCCCACGGCCGTCTTGCACTCTTTCACACTGGGGGAAGCCACGCCACTGGCTGTCATGCGGCGCAGCAAGGCGTCAATTTTGGCTTGCTGCGCCGGGGAAAAGGTGACGGCGTGATCCGGAGCGCGCACCAATGCGCCGTCTTCTGCCAGACGGCCGTCCGCAGCTAACTGGCTCAGGAACGGGTTAAAAACATTGGCCTTGAGGCGCAAGCGGCTGCGCAGTTCCTCGCGGGGTAGACCCAGGCGCAGGGGATATTCCCGGTGGTAGGCAGCCAAAATCTGGCTGGTTTGGTCGGCCAACTGCTGCCAGCGCACAGTAGAAATGAGCTGTTGATCCAGACGGACGATTTGCTTCTCGGTTTCCAATTGGGCCAGGGCGGCGACGGCCGTATCCCTGTCCAGCCCCGACGTTTGCATGAGATTGTTCTCATTGGCCGGTTCGATGCGACGCAGCGTTTGCAGCAGCAGTTCTGCCGGGGTGCCCTGGGAGAGCGTTTCCAGCCGTTCAATGGTGTCCGGACGGAAGCGGCGGTGGCGGCGGCCGGGATGGGGGTCGAGAACTTTGCCGCCGCCTAGCGTTTCTCCGGGAGACGGCCGTCGCAAAATAAAACGGTCGCCGCGAGCGACGGCCACTTCGGCCGAGGTGGCCAATTGCAGCCAGCCCGTCTGCCCCGGTTCGATCTGCTCCACGCCCAGCACCCGCGTGCGGGCCAGCACCTCGGCTGAGCCGACAAACAATTTGACTTCCATGTTGTGTTTGAGGGGGGTGGCGGCGTCTGGCAAGTGGCGGTAGGCGGCGTCGAAGAGGATG
>JAJRTP010000063.1 GCA_024278255.1 Chloroflexota bacterium
ATGGGGGCATATTCCGGGGCGTCCGGGTCTGTACTTTCACATTCCAGCGCCACCAGCGCCGAACCGTGTACGATAGGTGTCTCGTCGCCGGGGAATTCATACAAGTCCAACAGTTCCCGCAGTTCCAGTTCCACCAGTTCCAGCAGTTCCTCGTCATCCATCATATCCGTCTTGTTCAGGAAGATGACGATGGCCGGGACTTCTACCTGGCGCGCCAGCAGGATGTGTTCCCGCGTCTGAGGCATGGGGCCGTCCGGGGCCGATACCACCAGAATGGCGCCATCCATCTGAGCCGCGCCGGTGATCATGTTTTTGATGTAGTCGCGGTGACCGGGGCAGTCTACATGGGCGTAGTGCCGGTTTTCAGTTTCATATTCAACATGGGAAATGGCAATGGTAATACCCCGTTCCTTTTCCTCAGGTGCGTTGTCAATCTGGTCAAAGGCAGAAAAGTCAGCCCAACCTTTCATTGCCAACACTTTGGTAATGGCCGCTGTCAGGGTGGTTTTCCCATGATCCACGTGACCAATCGTACCAATATTCACATGTGGTTTCCCGCGTACAAATTTTTCTTTTGCCATAATTACCCTTTCCTCTTGATAACTATCCTACTTTCTTCTCACAATTATTGACACTGATTTGCCAGTAACTATTTACCGCCTTTCAAAACATCTTGAGCAATACCCTCAGATACGGGTGCATAATGCTCAAATTCCATCGTGAATGTGCCGCGGCCTTGCGTCATTGAACGCAAACGAGTGGCATAACCAAACATCTCAGCCAATGGCACCCGGGCATTAATTGACTGTAACCCTTCGGCCCGCATCTCCATGCCATCAATCATGCCCCGCCGGGAAGAGATGTTCCCAATGACGTCACCTGTATACTCTTCCGGTGTGACAATTTCTACGCTCATAATCGGTTCCAGCAAAATGGGATGGCCCCTCTGGACGCCTTCTTTCAAAGCCATAGACCCGGCAATCTTAAAGGCCATTTCAGAGGAGTCTACATCGTGGAAAGAACCATCGTATAAAGTAGCTCTAATATCTACAATGGGATAGCCGGCAATCACCCCGCTATCCAGAGCTTCTCGGATACCTCTTTCCGTGGGCCTGATAAATTCTTTGGGAATTGTCCCGCCCACAATAGCATTTTCAAACTCAAAGCCTGATCCGGGAGCTAACGGCTCCAATTTGATAACCACATGACCAAACTGGCCCCGGCCGCCTGATTGGCGTACAAAACGACCTTCAACCTTTTCTACTGTTTTAGTAATGGTTTCCCGGTAAGCAACCCGGGGCTGGCCCACATTAGCCGCCACTTTGAATTCTCGTAGAAGGCGATCCACCAATACTTCCAAATGCAGTTCACCCATACCATACAAAACAGTTTGGCCGGTTTGATCATCCACCTTCACCTGAAAAGTCGGGTCTTCTTCCGATAACATCTTGAGAGCGTGCCCCATCTTTTCCTGATCTTTATTCGTTTTTGGCTCAATTGCCAACGAAATAACCGGTTCGGGAAATTCGATAGATTCCAGAACGATGGGAGATTTCTGATCGCACAGGGTTTCACCCGTAAATGTCAATTTCAAACCCAATGTAGCCGCAATATCGCCGGCATGAATTTCCGTCACATCCTCTCGACGGTCTGCGTGCATACGCAGAATACGGCCGATACGTTCTTTCTTTCCTTTGGTACTGTTCAATACAGTGCTGCCGCTCTTTAATACCCCGGAGTAAACCCGGAAATAAGCCAGTTTACCTACATAAGGGTCCGTCACAATTTTGAAGACCAGGGCGGCCATTGGTTCATCGTCACTGGGAGCGCGGGTTTCAATTTCACCGGTATCAGGATTCTGCCCTTCAATAGGGGGTACATCCAACGGCGACGGCAGATAATAGACAACTGCATCCAGAACGCGCTGCACACCTTTATTGCGCAGTGCCGTACCGCAGAGTACAGGGGTTACCTTACTGGCAACCGTAGCCTTGCGTAAAGCCAGGCGCAGGTCTTCCACGGCAATCTCTTCGCCTTCGAGGTAGCGTTCCATCAACGTATCGTCGGTCTCAATGATGCGCTCAATGATGATGCTGCGGGCTTCTTCGGCCTCAGCGATCATGTCATCAGGTATGGGAACTATTTTGGATGCTGCACCCAAATCGTCTTCATCCCAAACGGCCGCTTCCATAGTCAACAAGTCAATAATGCCCCGAAAATCGGATTCAGCGCCAATGGGTAGTTGAATGGCAATGGGATTAGCGCCCAGCCGTTCCCGAATCATGCCGATGGTACGGATAAAATCCGCACCGACACGATCCATTTTGTTAACAAAACAGATACGCGGGACATTGTACTCATCCGCCTGCCGCCAAACAGTTTCCGATTGCGGCTCAACGCCGGCCACGGCGTCGAAAACCACCACGCCGCCATCCAGCACGCGCAGACTGCGCTGCACTTCGACCGTAAAGTCAATGTGGCCGGGTGTACCTATAATATTTATCTGATGATCGAGCCAGGAAGTAGTGGTAGCAGCCGAGGTAATAGTAATACCGCGCTCCTGCTCCTGCACCATGTGGTCCATAGTGGCTGTGCCATCATGAACCTCACCCATACGATGAATCATCCCTGTGTAGTACAGGATGCGCTCGGTAGTTGTGGTTTTACCGGCGTCAATATGGGCAATGATGCCTATGTTTCTTACTCGATCCAGTGGATAACGACTCATTTCTAACTATACCAATCCTATTAAAAGCGGAAGTGTGAGAATGCCCGATTGGCCTCTGCCATACGATGCGTATCGTCTTTCTTCTTGACGGCCGCACCTTGACGTTTGGCGGCATCCATCAGCTCACCAGCCAGCTTTTCGGCCATGGAACGGCCGCTGCGACTACGAGTGGCAGCCAATAACCAGCGCATAGCCAGCGACATCTGGCGGTCTCCCCGTACCGGTGAAGGCACCTGGTAAGTAGACCCGCCAACGCGCCGGGCTTTTACCTCGACGCTGGGGCGCACGTTTTCCAACGCCTTTTCAAACACTTCCAGCGGCGGCTGATCGGTGCGCTGCTCAATCAGGTCAAAACTATCATACAAAACTCGTTGGGCCACACTTTTCTTGCCGCCTCTCATCAGGCGGTTGATGAACATGGCTACATGAACACTGTCATATTTCGTGTCCGGCACAACGATACGTTTTTCTGGGCGGTAACGTCTTGGCATTTTCTATTCTCCGTCTCTTATTTTGGCGCCTTTGTACCATACTTGGAACGGCCCTGCTTGCGATCATCCACACCACCGGCATCCAATGTGCCGCGCACGATATGGTACCGCACACCCGGCAAGTCCTTCACGCGACCACCACGAATTAAGACAACAGAGTGGTCCTGCAAAGTGTGCCCTTCACCAGGAATGTAGGCTGTTACTTCGATGCCATTGGTCAAACGAACACGCGCCACTTTCCGCAGCGCAGAATTCGGTTTCTTGGGCGTCATGGTCTTCACCTGAGTGCAAACACCGCGCTTTTGCGGAGCGCCTTTCGGTTGACGAGTACGCCGTTGTTTGAAGGAATTGAATGTCCATTGTAAAGCCGGAGCCGTACTCTTTTTACCTTTAGCTTTACGGCCCTTGCGTACAAGTTGATTAATTGTAGGCATTCTAATTCTTCTCCTTGCTAGTTCTTCTCGCTTCTGAAAACCAGTTAATAAACAAAACACATCCCCCCAAAGCTATCGGAGCTACCCCGGGAGGATATCGCTGCTGCAATTTCTATAAATGGGCTGGCGGCTTGTTGCCAATACCCGACAAATGGAGGCCATCGTAGCTGTAACAACTCGATGGCCTCCACGTGAAATCATCTATTCGATTAGTAACTACGTATCTAGTTACCTGTTAGGGACAGACATACGAACCAAGATTCTATCATAGTTGCTTTTGTTGTCAAATGAAATACAGGGTATTTTCATTAGAAAAAGATAATATCTGGCTGGTTTCCAGCTTTTATTTTTTGGTTAGCCCGGCAAGGGGATTGTTCCGACGCCGGCCGCAGCCTGACAGATGTAAATGTTGGGTTTCCGGTTGGTTTGGCGCTGGTATTGTTTGGGTGAAGGCCACGGCCGTACTTCCCCATTATCATGGGGCGCACCGCCAGCCACACTACCCGATCCAGCGCCATTGGCAGGACAAACCCATCAATGTAATCGGTATGTTCCCCAATCAGGTTCACCCGCCCCGGCGCGCGGACGACAAAATGTGGCGGCGCGCCAAACTGATTATGAAAGGAGTTAACCAGTTTCCTGATAGCAACATCCGCCTCATCACTTTCCATAATGGAAACGGCACGACACAATGATTAAATTTTCTTCCGCAATACGGTAAACCAACCTGTGTTCAGCATTTATGCGCCGCGACCAATATCCAGTCAAATTGGATTTCAGCAGTTCCGGTTTGCCCGTGCCGGAAAAAGGTGTGCGACTTGTTTCTTTTATAAGCTGATTGAGGCGTTTGAGAAGTTTGCGATCATGTCTTTGAAACCAAAGATAATCTTCCCAGGCTGCTGGCACAAATGTAATATTCATGGTTCGATAAGATCGTGCTTAACAGCATATCCGGCCTTATCTTCAGCAATGGCTCGACGTAAATGCTCGGCATTAGCCGGTGTGGAAAGTAAATATAAGGTTTCCTGCCAAGCATTATATTCATCCAAAGACAGCACGATCACACTATCACCGCTATGCGTGCTTATAATTGTTGGTTCAATGTCGTTTATTACATCTTGCACAATTGTTTTCAAGTCAATTTCCGCCTGGTTTAGTGTCACTGTTTTCATTTTATGCCCTCAAATCATTGAGTATGATAGACATCACGATATTTATTGCATTATACAAAGAAACACGGCCGTACACTACCCACCCTTCCTTTTATCCTTTTATGAGTATAGCAACGTTTTGTGGGGAATGAGATAATAGGGGTCAAAGCAATTCAAAAGGAGAAGATAAATGGCCCGCCCCATGTCACGCAAAGAACGCAAAGCAACATTTATGAAGCAAGCAGAGCAAATGTTTGAAGAATTG
>JAJRTP010000064.1 GCA_024278255.1 Chloroflexota bacterium
CCCAGCCGGTTCCAGCCCCAACCATGCGTCAAAATAATTGTGGCGTTTTGCCGGTACGCCCCGTTTTTGGCCGGAATAAACCAGCCGCTCACCCGCAGCCCGTCCTGTGCCGGGAACTGCGCCTCCTCAAACGGCAGGCCCAAATCGGCCGGCGACGCCCACAAAAGCTGGCGCGGCGGGGCAATCATACGCCGCGCCAAAAACGCGGCAATCCCCACCACCATCGCGGCCAGCAAACCAATCATCACAAACAATAAACGCAGCATTCGTCTAAAAATAGTCATGGCAATCCTTTCGTATTGCATATTGCGTATTGCGTATTGCGTATTTATCCGGTTACACAATACGCAATACGTCTCACGCGAATAAATCCTTATCCTTACGGCCGTTCTCCAACGGCGGGTAGGCGCGAATGTAGGTATCCTTGCCGAAGAACCGTTTTTGCAGCCAGACCGGTATCCGGCGGGAAAAGCCGCCGCCGGCGCCGCCGCCCTGGCTGGCGTGGGCCGCGCTGGCCGCCCGCCTCACGTCCCAATACGGCCGGTAATCAATGACCGCGCCGATTTGGGACGGGTCTACGCCCAATTTGGTCAGGTCAATATCCTGGTTGCGCCCCAGTTTGGTCGGGTCTTGCCGCCGCAGGCGCATCAGCAGAATGTAAAATTTAACCATCCGATTGGAAAAAGCGGTGTAATAAAGCCGCTGCGGCTGCCAGGGCGCCGGGCCGATTTCCGGGTATTGAGCCGGGTCGCCGGCAGCATGGAAAGCGGCCGTCGTGATTTTGTGGCAGTGAATGTGGTCCGGATGGTAGTAACCGCCGGTTTCATCGTGAGTAATGACGACGTGCGGCCGTATTTCCCGAATTAACTGTACCACCATGCCTACCTGCTCAGCCATATCTCCATTGATAAAGGCGTCAGGATGCTCATTGGCCGGATTGTTGATGTAGCCGGAATCCCGGTAGTTGAGGGTATGCAGCGTTGCGCCCAGGATGTTTACGGCCGTAGCCAACTCCTCAGCCCGCACCTCTACCAACTCCTCCTGGCTGCCCTCAAATCCCGGTACCACCGAACCAGCCACGCCATCCGTAGCAATGGCAATGTGTACGTCCACGCCTTCGCGGGCATAGCGGGCAAATGTCCCCCCAGGGCCAAAAGATTCGTCATCGGGATGGGCCAATACAGCCAAAAGTCGGTGCGTCATTACTGGTGAAAAGCCTCCATCATAGGCAGCAGCGGGATTTGCGGCACCGTTTGCAAAGGATGGCGCACACCGGGCAGAACCAGCAGTTCCCCTTCCTCAAATTGGCGGCTCAAACGCTGCGCCTCCAGCACCGGCACCAGTTCGTCCCGATCCCCTACGCTGACCAATACCGGGCAGTGAACGGAGTTTAAGACGCGCTCGGCCACGCCATTGTCATAAATTTCGCTGACCAGATCGGCCGATTGGCGCACCAGCACCCGCCATTGCCGCGCCCCATGCTCCTGCACCAGTTGGTCGGCGTAGGCAGGCACTTTTTCCGCCAGCATGTCCGGGTCTAACTGCTGGTGGATTTTCTTTACGGCATCCGGCGTCCAGTAAAATTTGGTGGCGTGCATCAGCAGGGTCATTACCCGGCGCGGTTGGTTCAAGGCCAGCAACAGCCCCAAATATCCGCCCAGGCTGTACCCGGCCAGATGAATCATTTCCACTTGTAAATAATCCAGCAGGCCAACGATATCTTGCAGCAACAGTTCGGTGGAGAGCATATTGGCACTGTTTTGGGAACGGCCGTGTCCCCGCAAATCCAGCAACAACACCCGGTACTGTTCAGACAAAGGCTTGATAAACTGGCGCCACTGATTACTAATCGCCCCCAACATGCCGGGCAGCAGCAGCAAAATCGGCTTTTCCGAATTTCGGCCGCCATAAATTTCATAATAAATTACCGAACCATCTTCTGCTGTCCACTCAGACATATCAATCTCCCATGGCTACCACAAAACCAATGGCCTGCATTTCCGTATGCGACAAGCTGATTGACCACTGCGTCAACCCCAATTCAGCCGCCAATTTTTTGGCCTGACCATGCAAGACCAGATGGGGCTTCTTCTGCTCGTCGTTCACCACTTCAATATCCCGCCAGCGCACCACACCCAGCCCGGTACCCAACGCCTTACCCACCGCTTCCTTAATGGCAAAACGGCCGGCCAGACTGGTGATACGGCCGTTACAATAAGCCCACTCCTGCTCCGTAAAAATACGCCGGGAAAACCGTTCCCCGTGCCGGGCCAAAGCACGCTCCACTCGTTCCACTTCTATTATATCAACACCAACTGCTAACATAGTTATTTGATACGTGATGCGTGAAAACGTGAGACGAACCTCATCTTGTCACCTTTTCACCCTGTCACCTCGTCATCCAATGCCGGCCCGGCCACGGCAATGCCCAACTGTTCCGTACTCAAATATTTTCGCGTTGCCGCCCGGATGCGTTCCGGCGTAATTTCCCGGATGAGATCGGGGTATTCCAGTAAATAATCCAGCCCCAGGCCATACAACTCCATGTCTGAAATCACATTTGCCAAACCGCCGTTCGTTTCCAGGCTCATGGGCAGGGAGCCGATGCGGTAAGCCTGATTGTCCGCCAGTTCTGCGGCGGGGACAAGCTCATTCTGGATGCGCTCAATCTGTGCCAAAATGGCGGCGATGGCCGGTTCCACGTTGGGCGGGGCGACGCCGGCGGCGGCGTACCAGGGGGCCGGCCCCAGCCCGCCTTGCAGCACACTGTAAGCATCGTAAGCCAGATTTTTCTCCTCGCGCACCTTCTGCCCAATACGCCCCATCATGCCAAAAACACCTAAAATGGTGTTCATCAGGCTGGCGTCCAGATAATCCGGGGCGGAACGGCGCGGCCCCGGCAGCCCCAGGCAAATGTTGCTCTGCTGTTTGTCCGGCATGGGTACGTGAACCCGCTTAAGGCTGTCCAGTCGGGGGGCGTCCGGCGCATCCGGCAGCTTTTCCTGGCGGGGATTGCGCCAGTCGCCGAGGACGGCCGTTACCTTCTCCACCACTTCTTCCGCCCGCATTGCTCCCACAACGGTAATAATCATCCCCTGCGGCCCATAATAGCGTCGATGGAACTGGCGCAAATCGTCTACTGTCAGGCCGGGCAGGCTGTCCAGATAACCTAAATCGGAACGGCCGTAAGGATGATCCCCATAAATCAGTTCGTCAAAGGCCAGGCCGGCCATCTGCTGCGGGTCATTTTCCCGCATGGCAATGCCCGTCAACAACTGGCCGCGCACCTTTTCCACTTCCGCTTCCGGGAAGATGGGCTGGCGCAGCGCTTCGCCCAGCAGTTCCAGCAGCAAATCCGCATCCTCCACCAACCCCTGCGCCGAAAAGCCGGTGGTGTGGTATGCCCCGCTAAAACTGAGCGACGCCCCTACCGACTCCAGCGCCTCGTAAATCTGCTCAAAAGTGTGGTTTTCCGTGCCGCGCATGAGGGATACGGCCGTAAAATGCGCCAATCCCGCCGTCTGCCGCGATTCCGCCAGCGCCCCTGCCCGTACCAGCCCGTCAATCACCAACGAAGGAGACGCAAACCGTTCATACACCAGCAAGGTGATACCGTTAGCCAATACCTGGCGCCGAATCGTCTGCGTGTTGGGATACGTCGTGTGGGTCATTTTCTCTACCATCATCTGCCGCAATGATACCAAAAGCTGTCACAAATTAACAATTGCGGCTGGAACCACGGATTTTACAGATCGGGCGGATTTTCACGAACCAAATGGAAGAAAGGAAGAAATTATCTTGTTTACGGCTTGTAGCTTTTGTGCTACACTTTTGGTATGGGTGATACGCCAATCGAATTACTCGAATACATAACCGAAAATGAACCAGATTACAGCAAAATATGAAGACGGATTAAAAGCAGCTTTAACAAATCCTGAAGAGGCAGCTGCTTACTTAAATGCAGCGCTCGAAGAAAATGATCAGGAAGTGTTTTTGCTGGCTCTGCGCGATGTTACTGAGGCGCGCGGCTTTTCCAGAATGGCGCGAGAGGCATCTCTCAACCGGGAAAATCTTTACAGAATGCTGTCGCCAACCGGCAATCCGCAGCTCTCCAGCCTGAACACCTTGCTGCACAGCGTCGGCCTGCGTTTAGCCGTTGAAGTCCAGCAATAACAAAAAAATCCGTGTCAATCCCTTACATCCGTGTCATCCGTGGTTCGATTTCAAACCATCCC
>JAJRTP010000065.1 GCA_024278255.1 Chloroflexota bacterium
AGATATTGGGGCAATGGCTTTACCCGAATTTCAGCGTGGCTATGTTTGGAATCGCAACCAGGTACGTGAACTTATGAATTCTCTTTACCGTCGCTACCCTGTCGGCGGTCTGTTGGTTTGGGTTACCAAAACAGAACAAGTTGATGCGCGGGGTAACCAGATACTCAATCCTGGACATGTCAAGCTCATTCTCGATGGGCAGCAACGTATTACCACTTTGTATGGTATCGTTCGTGGCACACCGCCTCCTTTTTTTGAAGGTAATGCTAAAGCTTTCACAGATTTATATTTCAATATGGACGAGGAAATCTTTGAGTTCTACGGGCCAGTCAAAATGCGCGACAATCCTTTTTGGATCAATATTACTGACTTAATGAAGGATGGTTTGGGATCGTTTATCGGTCAAATATACGAAAATGAGGCGTTGCGCCCTAATGCCGAAACTTATATCAACCGTTTGACCCAAGTTCAGGGAATTAAGGACATTAAATTCCATATTGAAGAAGTCACCGGTGCTGACAAAACTGTAGATGTAGTTGTAAATATATTCAATCGTGTTAACAGTGGTGGTACGAAGCTTTCCAAAGGTGATCTGGCACTGGCTCGAATTTGTGCCGAATGGCCCGATGCGCGGCAAGAATTGCGCCACCTCCTCAAACAATGGGGAAATGCTGGTTACTATTTCAAAATGGATTGGTTGCTACGCAATGTCAACACTGTCCTAACGGGCGAAGCTTTGTTCACCGCGCTCAAAGATGCAGATGCCATTGAATTTCAATCTGGCTTAAAACAAACTGAAAAAGCCATCAATTATCTACTTAATATCATCAGCGGGCGCCTCGGCCTCGACCACGATCGGGTACTCGGTGGTCGCTATGCATTTCCTATCATGACCCGTTATATCACACAAAGTGGCGGCCGATTCAAGAATGCCCATGAACGGGACAAAATGCTTTACTGGTATGTCCACAGCTTTTTGTGGGGCCGCTTTGCCGGTTCTACCGAATCCATCCTAAACAAAGACTTGGCTCTCATGGAAGAAATGGATGGCGCTCTGGATCGTCTCATTGAAGAACTTCGCCTTTCTCGTGGTGATTTGCGTGTGCGTCCTGGTAACTTCGAGAGTTGGAGTCGTGGTGCTCGTTTTTACCCCATGCTTTACCTGCTCACTCGTGTTGGTGAAGCCCGTGATTGGGGTACAGGCTTACCCCTCAAAGCCAATCTTCTTGGCAGAATAAACAAACTCCAAATTCACCATATTTTCCCCAAATCTCGCCTGTATAAAAAAGATTATTTACGTTCCCAAGTTAATACTCTAGCCAACTATTGCTTCCTCACCCAGGATACGAACCTGGTCATTAGCAATCGTTATCCAGAAGAATATTTTGTTGAAGTTGAGGCTAACCATCCCGGTGTACTCGCCTCCCAGTGGATTCCTATGGATGAAAACCTCTGGAAAATCGAGAATTACCTCGACTTCACCGAAGCCAGACGAGAATTATTGGCTCAGGCTGCCAATGACTTTCTTGACAGCCTGCTTGCTGATGGCACACTAGAAACCGTGACCGATATCGAACCCAGCGATGAAACACCCATTATCGTTCTCGGTGGCATCACAGATGATGAAGAAAGTGACTTGCTCTTACGTACCAACATCTGGGTTACTGAACAAGGTTTGCCGGAAGGTGAAATGCTCTATGAAATGAATGACGAGGAAACCAGACAACCGATTGCTACACTTGACCTGGTTTGGCCAGACGGATTGCAAACAGGTCTCAGCGAACCAGTAGCTTTACTCATTGATGAAGAGATAGAGGTTCTGGAGGCGGCGAGTGCTGCCGGATTCCGTTGTTTCACTAACGTAAAAGAGTTCCAGTATTATGTGGAACGAGAAATCCTGGCTTTTGAGGACATTACAAAGTAGTCGTTGTAGCAGAGGAACTGTTAAATTTTCCAGATTTGGCTTCGTATAACGTTTCTGGAGCAACATCTGCTCCATTTGGCCAAGCAATTGTCCATCCGTCCAGGAAAAAAGATTGGAAAGTTACTTTATCTTGCAACGGTTCAAAGACAAGGCCTTTAAGCCAGGGAGAAACATCTACCAGTTTTGTTACTCCGTTGTCAAACTCAACTTCGATCACATAATCATAGCGATAGTCTGCTCTTACCACGATGGGTGAGCGATCTGTTTCAGTCACGTTTTCACGCATCACTTTTTAGGTATTTGTTAAACCAGCGGGCGATGTGTTCCAGACGTTGAATGCGGCGGTCGGTACGGCCGTTCCGCGACAACCCATGCGATTCATCCGGGAACAACACCATTTCCGTATCCACACCCTGCTTGCGTAAAGCCACAAAAACCTGTTCTCCCTGCTCCCGGTCACAGCGGTAATCTTTCTCGCTGTGGATGATCAGGGTGGGGGTGCGGGCGCTGCCGATCAGGCTGATGGGGGATTGCTGCCAGTAGTCTTCGAGGTCGTCCCAGGGTTGTGTGTCTGTGCCGACGAGCATTTGCAGCATCCAATTCATGTCGCTGGAGCCGTAGAAGCTGACCAGATTGCTGACGAGGCGTTGGGCGGCGGCCGCTTTGAAGCGGTTGGTTTTGCCGATGATGAGCGTGGTCATGTAGCCGCCGTAGCTGCCACCAGTGACGCCCATCCGTTTCGGGTCAATGTATGGCTGCTGTTCCATATAGTCCGCCCAGGCCATCAGGTCGGCGTAGTCCACTGTACCCCACTGGTTGGCAATAGCCCCGGCAAATGTCTCACCATACCCCTGGCTGCCGCGCGGATTGGTAAAGTAGACGACGTACCCCTGGGCGGCCAGATAATGAAATTCGTGCATGAAGCCCTGCCCGTACTGGGCGTATGGCCCGCCGTGGATTTCCAGGATGGAGGGATATTTTTGCGCGGGATCAAAGCCCGGTGGTTTGAGAATCCAGCCTTGTAAATCATCCCCGTCCGGCCCCTGGAACCAGACTTCTTCGATTTGACCTCGTTCTTTTTCCGCCAGCCAATCTTCGTTGAAGCGGGTCAGAGCGCGGCTTTTTCCGGTGTCCATCTGGCGGATGTTGACCTGGGCGATTTGCTCGATGTCGCCCCAAAGGTAAACCAGGCGGGATTGGTCGGCGTTGAAATGGAAGCTATGTACTGCGCCGGGGGCGTCTATGACGGGCTGGTAGCTGCCGTTGGCTGCATCGAAGGCGAGGAGGGGTTGACGGCCGTGCCGGGCGGCGATGGTGTAGAGGGTACGGCCGTCGCCAGACCAGGTTGGCGGGGGCAGCGGCGTGCCGCCGGGTGTGTCGCTCAAGGTATAATCACCGATGGTCAGGTCGTGCGCAGCAGAGAGGTTGCGAGCTGTGCCGCCAGCCGTCGGTGTGACGTAGAGGCTGGTGTTTTGGTACCAGTCACCGGGGCGGGCGGCGCCCATAAAGGCAATTTGACGGCCGTCGGGGGAGAAGGATGGGTTGAATTTGCGGACGTTGTGGTCTGTGTCCACTTTTGTCATCTCGCCTCCCTCGGCCGGAATGAGGTACAAGTCAATGGCGTCCGGGTGCAAGTCCGGGTCTGGGTGGCGGTTGGAGAGGAAGAGGAGGGTACGGCCGTCGGGCGACCAGCGCGGTTCTGTTTCGTGAAAATCGCCGTCGGTTAGCTGGGTTTCCTCGCCTGTCTCGGTGTCAAATGTCCAGATGTGCCATTTTTCCTGGGGCAAGTAACCCGCGCCGTCAAATTTGTAATTGAGACTGGTGATATGGCGGGCGACGACGCCTAGCTCTTTTTTCTGCTCGTCTTCTTCCCGCTCGATAGCTTCCTGGTCTTTTTTGCGGAATTGGGCTGCCAGGGTACGGCCGTCGGGCGACCATTCAATAGAAGCAAACTCCCCTTTTACGTCGGTCAGGGGCCGGGCTTCGCCGCCGTCTACGGGGATGAGGTAAATCTGCGCCTGCTTTTCCTCTTTGCGGTTGGAGAGGAAGGCGAGGGTACGGCCGTCGGGCGACCAGCGGGGGTGGCTATCGGTTTGATCGCCGTAAGTGAACTGGCGGGGCAGGGTACGGCCGTCAGCATCAGCCAGCCACAGATTGGCATACTTCTTTTCTGTTTTGCGATCTACGCGGCTGACGCTGAAAATGATGGTACGGCCGTCCGGTGAAATTTGGGGATCGGCCACTAATTGTAGTTGATAAAGGTCTTCGGCGGTGAACGGCCGTTTTTTTACTGCGCTCATGGTTCCTCCGGGATATAGATCGGGGAATGAAAATCCCCCTTCACTCGATTTGTTTACTCTGTATGATAACCGGAGAAGGGCCGTCCGGCGACTTATTTCTGAGAGAGGTTGTGTTTTGACTGGGAGTATTTATAGCAAGACGCCTGAATGATGGGCTAGAACCACACGGCCGTATCCAAATCCCAGATGCGAATTGACTTGTCTTTATCGCCGAGGGTAGCCAAGACGGGGTGTTGAGGATTGAAAGCCAAGCCGGAGAAAGCAAATTTGGCGTGGGGTTCGGCCAGGCGGGCCAGCGGTTCCCAGTCGGCGCAGCGCCAGAGGATGACGCTTTGGTCGGCGGATTTGGAAGCCAGGATACGGCCGTCTGCCGAAAAGGATACACTGGTGACCAACTTGCTGTGACCTTCCAGCACCGTGATTAAATCCCCCGCAGCCAGGTCCCACAAACGCACATCGCCATCGTGAGAAGCAGAGGCGAGTAAGGCGCCATCGGGCGAAACAGCCAGAGAGAGGATTTCCCCGGTGTGGCCGTTGAGGGTGGTCAATTCCCGGTACTCGTCCAGGCTCCAGATTTTGATGCT
>JAJRTP010000066.1 GCA_024278255.1 Chloroflexota bacterium
CCACGGCCATACAACTTCCCCGCCTCCAGCCGTGCGGGAATATCGCCGGGGACGGTATCCATATGCCCCAGCAGGATAATTTCGTGATGGATGCGGCCGTCCGCCGCCACATTCTCCCGCACGCCCACTGCGTTTCCCGTTTCGTCAATGTGCGCCGCCAGCCCCATCTCGTTCATGCGTGTCGTCAGGAATTGGGCTACGGCCGTTTCCTCCCCCGACACACTGGGAATCGCCACCAACTCCTGCAAAAACTGTACCGGATCAATCTGTAAACCTGGCATCTATACAATCACCTCTTTTTTCGCTATACTCTACCTATGTTGGTTTTTGAATGGGATGAAGAAAAGGCTGCTACAAACGTACGTAAACATGGTATAACATTTGAAGAAGCCAGCGCTGTTTTCCACGATCCTCATTCAATCACTATTTTTGATCCAGATCATTCTGTAGACGAAGATCGCTTCATAGACCTGGGCTACTCAAATCGAGAACGATTGCTGGTCGTCGTTTACACTGAGCGTAACAACAAAATTCGCATTATCAGTTGCCGTGAAGCAACCCGATCTGAAAAAAGAAGCTATGAGCAAAACAACTTCTGACGAAAACAACCGAAAAACAAACGATATGCGCCCCGAGTATGATTTTTCCGGCGGCACACGGGGTAAACATTTCCGGGAATTGCAAGAAGGATACCGGGTAATTATTTATCACAAAGATGGTTCTACGACGGAACAGGAATTCGAACCTGGTCAAAATGTTATTTTACTCGATCCCGATTTGCTGCCCTACTTTCCGGATTCCGAATCAGTCAATCAAACGCTCCGTTCTCTGGTTGCGCTTATTCCCCGGAAAACGACCTAATTGTTTTGCGTAGGACAATTTTGCAAAATTGTCCTACAACACGGCCGTAACCTCCGCCACGACCTTATCCAATTCCGCCTCGCTGATAACCAGCGGCGGCAAAAAACGCAGCACAGTCGCCCCGGCCGTCAAGGCCAAAATGCCGCGTTGGGCCAGCGCCCGTACAACCGGCATCGCCCGCTGCTTCAACTCCACGCCCACCAGCAGCCCCATTCCCCGCACTTCGCGGATTTGCGGAGAGGGAATGGCGCGTAACTGGGACAAGAATCTTTCGCCGAAGACGGCCGTCCGTTCCACCAACCCTTCCTCCGCAAACACATCCAGCACAGCGTTGGCCGCGGCGCAAGCCAGCGGATTACCGCCAAAAGTGGAGCCGTGCAGTCCGGGGGCGATATTTTGCACCCGCGGGCCAATCCCCACCGCCCCCATGGGCACGCCCCCGGCCATCGCCTTGCCCAGACAGAGCAAATCCGGCTGCAAACGGTAATGGTCACAAGCCAGGAAGCGCCCGGTACGGCCGTAACCCGTCTGCACCTCGTCCACAATCAGCAGTACGCCTCGCTCATCGCAAATTCGGCGCGCCGCCCGGACAAATTCGGCCGTTGCCGGGCGCACGCCGCCTTCCCCCTGCACCAGTTCCAGGATGACGGCGGCCGTTGCCTCCGTTACCACTTCGGCCAAACGCGCCGTATTGTTGAAGGGAATGTGGCTGAAACCAGGAACCAGCGGGGCAAATGGCTGGCGGTACGTCTTTTTATGCGTAGCGGAAAGAGCGCCCAGGGTACGACCGTGAAAACCGCGCATCATGCTCACGACGCCGGACCGCCCCGTACTCAGTCGGGCCAGCTTAATCGCCGTCTCCACCGCTTCCGCGCCGGAATTGCAGAGGAAAATACGCGGCGCTTCCCACGGCAGCCGTTCCGCCAACCGGCCGATAAATCGGGCGCGCTGGTCATTGTAAAACATCTCCTGACAGGTAATCAGCCGCTCCGCCTGCGCCGCAATCGCCGCCGCCACCGCCGGATGGCAATGCCCCACGCTGGCAACGCCAATTCCGGCGGTACAATCAATGTATTCACGGCCGTCCTCAGCCCAAACCGTCGCCCCCCGCCCCTGCACAAGGGCAATATCCCGTTTGGCGTAAAAGCCGCTGGTGAATTGGGTTTCTGTGGTTATTGTGTCCATATCTTTTATGGTAATCGGTAATCAGTAATCGGTTACCGGTCATCGGTCATCAGTTCACCGCTTACTGTTCACCGATTACCGATAACCGTCCCCCTCCCATCCAGCGCCTGCAAAATCGGCCGTCTGCCCCGCGCGTCGCCAATGAGGACGCGCTGAACGCCGCCATCCAGGGCTTCGGCCGCGCCCAGGAGCTTGATACGCATCCGGCCTTGCGCGTGTTCGCGGCGGGTGTGTTCGATTTCGTCCCGCGTCATCTGCTGGATGAGTGAGCTTTCGTCCGGGAAATGGCGCAGAACGCCGGGGACGTTGGAAAGGATGAGCAGTTCCTCCGCGCCCAACGCCGCCGCGGTCACCGCCGCCGCCCGGTCACCGTCCACATTCATCGCCTCCCCCTCATAGCTAATGGCCGGCGGCGTGAGGACGGGCAGGAAGCCGCCGTCGAGCAAGCTGTTGAGGAAGGCGGTATTGACTTGCTCTACTTTGCCGGTATAGGTATTGCGGATGATGTGTTTACGGCCGTTTTCCACCACCCGTATCGCCTTTTTGCGCGGGCCTTGCCAGAGTCGGCCGTCAATCCCCGACAGCCCTACCGCGTTCACCCCCCGCGCTTGCAGCCGTTCCACAATATTCTTGTTAATCTGGCCGCAATACACCATCTCAAAAATTTCCAGCGCCGCCCGGTCCGTCAGGCGGCTGGTATACCCGGACGGCGAGGTGACAAATTGGGGCGGATGGCCCAACGCCTCCGCCACCACATTGGTCATATGCGATCCGCCATGCACCAACACCAACCGCTGCCCCTCCGCCGCCAACTGCGCCACATCGTCACACACGGCGTCGTAATCAATGCCCGCGCCGCCGCCGATTTTTATAATTATCATTTCTTTACTCCTCGTATTGCGTATTACGTATTGCGTATTGATCCATTAGCTACGCAATACGCAATACGCAGTACGTCACACCGGATGCAATCCCATAAATTCCAATCCCAAACGCTCCTCCCAACCCAGCATCACATTCATCGCCTGCACGGCCGTACCCGCCGCCCCTTTCATCAGATTATCCAACGCGCTGATCACCACCAGCCGGTCAGAATGGGGATCGACGGCAAAGCCCACGTCGCACAAATTTGTGCCCGCCAGGATTTTTGGCTCCGGGTAGCGGTAGATACCCTTGCGCTCCTTCACCAGCCGGACGAATGGCTCAGCGGCGTAAGCGGCGCGGTACAACCGCCACAGTTCCTTCTCGGTTAACGGCCGTACCGGAAAGAGGTGCGCCGTACACAAAACGCCCCGCACCATCTCGACGGCCGTTGCCGAAAAGTGCAGTTCAAACGCCCCCAACGCCTGCCGCATCTCCGCCTGATGCCGGTGGCCGACGGGGGCAAAAGAGCGCATACTGCCGCTCCGTTCCGGGTGATGGCTGGCCGCGCCGGGGCTGTTTCCCCCTTCGGACGAACCGACTTTCACTTCAATCACGGCCCGTTCAATCAACCCGGCCTGGGCCAGCGGCCAAAGGACCAGGTTGACGGCCGTGGCGTTGCACCCCACCCCGCTCACATACCGCGCCCCGCGCAGTTCCTCCCGGTACAGTTCTGGTAGGCCGTAGACGAACCGGGGTAGCCAGTCAGGGGCGGGATGGGGACGACCGTACCACTGCTCATACGCCGCCACATCCCGCAGCCGGAAATCGGCCGATAAATCTACGATGCGGTCAGCCAGTGTGGCAAAACGAGCAATTTGGGCGGAGCTACGGCCGTGCGGCAAAGCCAGAAAAAGCACATCGCACGGCTCCAACTCCTCCACCGGACAAAACTTCAGCCGGGTAAAGCCGCGCAAATTGGGATGCGCCCCATGCACAAACCGCCCCGCCAGCCGCTGCGACGTGACCTGCGCCACCGTCACTTCAGGATGCCCCAACAGCAGCCGCAGCAGCTCCCCACCCGCATACCCGGACGCGCCGACAATACTGACCTGAACCGTCATCAGCTGCCTCCCACTTCCACCACATATTCCACAATCCGCCCCGGAATATCCACACCTGTCGGCTCAATGCTGTTACGGAACTCCATCGTGTAATTCACCTCGTTCACCAGCAGTTCGCCATCTTCCATTTCCAGCAAATCCACGGCCACAATGCCGCCGCCCACCGCCCGCGCCGCCGCCCGCGAGAGCTGGTCAATCTGCGGCGTGACGGGGCAATTTTCTGCCCGGCCGCCCCGCGCCGTGTTCGTAATCCAGTGGGACGAATGGCGGGTGATGGCGCAAATCGTCTTCTCCCCCACCACAAAGCTGCGGATGTCCCGATCCGGCTTGCGCACGTACTCCTGGATGTAAAAAATGGAATGGTGGTACGACCCCAGCGTAGCTTTATGCTCCAGTACCGCTTCGGCCGCTTCCCGATCATTGATTTTAGCCAGCAGCCGCCCCCAGGAGCCGACGGCCGGTTTGAGAACAACGGGGTAGCCCATCGCCTCAATCGCCGCCAGCGCCGCTTCTGACGTGGAAGCAATCTGGACGCGGGGAGTGGGCACGCTGGCCGCCAATAAGGCCAACGTCGTTTCCAGCTTGCTGCCGCACACCTGGGCTACGCGGGCGTTGTTCACGCAGGGAACACCCCAACTGTCCAGAATTTGCAGCGCCGCCAGCGCCCGCGAATGGCTGATACACCGCTCCAGAATCACGTCATACGCCCGCCACGCCTCCGGCCGGGCCAGGTCAAACACCGCCCGCCGCACGTCAATCAACTCATAAGCCACGCCCCGCTCTGCCAAAGCGCGGATAATCAACTTCTCTTCCGCCCGAATGCGGGAATACAGGATGCCTATTTTCATAGTTACCCCTTTTCAGTGAGCAGTATCCAGTTTTCAGTTTTCAGTAACAACCCACTGCTCACTGAACACTGAACACTGCTCACTCCCCCCAATCCTCTTCCACTTCCGGGGCCAGCTCAATCGTCACCGGATCGAGGCTGACGATTTCCAGTTCTGCACCGCAGTCGGGGCATTCCAGAATTTCGGCCACCATCACGTCGGCGGCTGCTTCCACTTCACCTTCACATTCCACACAAGTTAACGTTGTCATTTTGCAAAACCTCCAGTTTTTGTAGCGCAATTTCGAAAATTGCCTTACGAATAAAAAAAGCGGGCTTGCCATTGCTGGTAAGCCCGCTGGAAAAACCCTTTGTACGCCGAAAAAGTCAGACGCAAGCGACACTCACCAGAACCCTGTCCGGCTTGTTCTTCTTGCCCTGCTTCTTCAACTCAAAACTAATCATTTTGCTGCCTGCGTAGGGCGATTTTGAAAATCGCCCAACAAAAAAACGCCCCGCCGGTCGTCGGCGGGGCGTTTGCCATTTCCTGAAATTGGACAAGCGCGGCTACCAGACGGCCGTTTCCGGTCTGTTCTGCTTCTTAGCCTTCTTGACAAATGCGCTTGCTGCTAACATGGCGAAAAGTCTAGCAAGGAATGAATGGTTTGTCAAAAAACGGCGATCTCTCCGGCAAAATAGTGTAAGATAGCGGACAGGAGGCGTGCTTTACCCAATCGCCCCACAACACAAGCCTATGACGCCTGAACCAAGAACCAGACGGCCGTATCTCCTCCTTCTCAGCCTCATCCTCCTAGCCGCTGCCTGCCGCAGCCAGCCAGATGCCCAACCAACGATCCCGCCAACCCGCCAACCGATTGCCCAAACGGAGGCGCAGCCAACGCCCGCATCCGGCCCCATTATCAGCGAGATTGCCAGCAACACGGCCGTATACCCCAACAACGCCATCCCCCGCTACGAAAAGCTGGAACTCACTTTCCAGGTAGACAGCCAGGCCGCCCATCCCCAACACCCCTATGACCCTGCCCCGCCGCCGGGCATTGCGCCGGAACAAGGTATCACTGTAGACGCCCTCTTTACCCCGGACGACTGGCAAACCGTTTACCGACAACCCGCCTTTTACTACCAGAATTTTCTCAGGGAGGAGCGTGACGGCCGTGACTGGATTTACCCGACGGCCGATTTTGCCTGGAAAGTACGTTTTGCGCCGCCCACAGCGGGTGAGTGGCAGGTGAAGATTACGGCCGTAGACGCCAGCGGCGCAGCCGAAACCGACCCCATCCCCTTCACCGTCGTTCCCTCCGCCAACAAAGGCTTCCTGCGCGTCAGCCCCGATGACCCGCGCTATTTTGCCTTCGAGGATGGAACGTACTTTCCTGGCCTGGGCTACAATCTGGACGTGCCGCCAAACCTGGATGAATTTCCCGTCATGGCGGCCAACGGCATCCAGCTCATCCGCACCTGGATTCCGGCCAACTGGTCAATCTTCGGCTCGGCCTGGAGTCCCTGGCGCAGCATTGGCCCCCAGCCGCCCCAATCCGAACCCAACGCCCGGCTGGCCCACGACAATGCCCTGCTGCCCGGCGTCCAGCCGCCCATCGCCGTCCCCGGCAGCGACCTGTTCCTCTGGCTCTCCTACGATGAAAGCGTCAATCAGCGCGGCATTATGGCTAACATGGTTCCCTGCGTCACCTTTGGCTGGGAGAGCGGCGAACTGGCGGTCAAACCGAACACCGACTACCGGGTACGGGTCCGTTACCGGGAAGCGGGGCTGATGGGGCCGCTGACAGACGGCCAGCCATTCGGCTTCACCGTCAAAACCGGCGGCTGGCTTTGGGATGAGCAGGACGCGCGGCAGCGCTGTTATGCGCCCGGCGCCGGTACAGTTATCGCCGCTACTTATGATGGCGGCGACTGGAGTCACGCTCCCGACCCGGAAAATGAGGGCTGGTTGATTCTGAACGGCCGTTTCCGCACCAATGATACCTATTTTCTGGATCGTTTCTATCTGTCTCTGGAAAATGTGACCGGGGGAAATGTTTTTATTGATTACGTCTGGCTGGAGGAGGCGCTGCCGGACGGCCGTTTCGGCCCCAACCTCATTCACCGCCCCTGGATGGCCCATCACCAGCAATTTGATCAGGAACGCGCTTTTGAGCTGGATAACGCGCTGGCTCAGGCAGAAGCAAATGACATCTACCTGAAACTCGTCGTCATGGAAAAGAACGATTACAGTCTAAACGTCTTCAATTACGACGGCACATTGTCCGACGTGCCGCCCTACCGCAACCCGCAGCGGCTCTTCCTAGGCGCGGGGCGGGAGGAGCTGGGCCAGACGAAGACACGCTGGCTGCAGGAAGCGTGGTGGCGTTACGTACAGGCGCGTTGGGGCTATTCCACCAGCATTCACTCCTGGGAACTGCTCAATGAGGGCGACCCGGCGGATGAACGATTTTACATTCTGGCAGATGAGTTTGGCCGGACCATGCGCCAGTTTGCCCCCAACAACCATCTGGTAACAACCTCTTTCTGGCAGGGCTTTCCCCGCGACCAGTTTTGGGCCAATGACGCTTACCCCAACCTGGATTACGCCGACTACCACCGCTATATCCGGCCGGACGACCCGTTTTTTGGCGATGCGGCGGCGGCTACCCAGCGCCCCAGTGAACGGCTGGGGGCATTGGCGGCAGGCGGCGCGGGAATGCCCGTCATGCGCGGGGAAACGGGCTGGGTAGCGCAGGACACCGGCCCGCCTATCCCCCAACTGCTGCGGGATAAGGAGGGCGTCTGGCTGCACAATTTCATCTGGGGCGGCATCAATTCGGGCGGAATGCTGGAATCGTACTGGTATGTGCGGCCGCATATTTATGTGCAGCGGGGGGAACGGCCGTTAGACTTGCGCTATCAGTTCGCCCCCTACTACCGTTTTATTCAGGATATACCGCTGGCAAACGGCCATTATCAAGATGCCGCTGCAACAACCTCCAATGAAGCGTTACGCGCCTGGGGGCAGAAGGATGTGACCAACGGCCGTGCCCATCTCTGGCTGCAAAACAAGGGGCACACCTGGCAAAATGTGGCGCAGGGCAGCCCCATTCCACCCGTTTCCGGCACAGTCACGCTTGATGGCTTCACGCCCAACACGCTTTTTACCGTCGAATGGTGGGATAGTTACGCGGCGGATGCGGTGGTGAAGGTGGAAACGGTCATGTCTGATGGGAACGGCCGTATCACCCTGACTGTTGAGAATCTAGAAACAGACGTGGCTGTCAAAATTGCTGCCGTCGATTAAGTGTCGGCATGGTTCAAAATTTAGATCATTTGATTTGTAAATGGAGAGTACAACGAATTAAGGAAACAACGAATCAGTGCGTATTTACCCATCTGGTGCAATTCGTTTGTTCCCAAATTCGTTGTACTCATTTGTAATTGGACTTTTGACAATTCTATTGACATAATCATGCACAACAGAATTTTGTACTCGACTGAACACCTTGAAATGTGGCTTTTGGGCGAATTAACTTGGGGTTCGGGCAAAATATTTTAACCGCCCAAACCCCA
>JAJRTP010000067.1 GCA_024278255.1 Chloroflexota bacterium
ACTCAAAATAAGAAAGCGTGCTTTTGTCATGGGGGTTCTCTTCTCCTTGTTTATCATCAAAGCATCTAAAGACTTAAATACATATCAATTGCAGATTGGTGATAGGCAACCACCTCCTTAAATGAGTATGATATCGAGACAAAGGCTTGGCAAAATATTTTGTTTTAGCAGAAGTTGGTGATACAAAGTTGTTGTTCGAGTTATAGTTCAGGTTATACCTTTCAGACTATCCTCCGACTGTTGATCCGCCAAGAGCAAATTCACGTGCAAGGGTAGTAGGCCATATGGCCTAAACAAAAACGCCTTCTGCAACAAAATTTGACTAGCACAGTCAGTTTTGTTGCAGAAGGCGTTTGCAAGAGGTGCGACGCACTTCACAAGTGCGTCGCACTGGATATTTGAGGTTGCTAATTGTTACCTGTAATGGAGTTCAGGGCAATTTCCGCCGGGTAGAAATTTTCGTTGAGGCGCAGGGCCTGCTGGTAAGCGATGACTGCGCCGGGGCCGTCTCCTTGAAGTACCAGGGCGTGACCTTTGTAGAGATAGGTTTCTTCCACGTTACGGCCGCCTTGCGATTCCAGAATGGCGTCGGCCAGATCGATCATGTCCTGATAACGGCCGGTTTTCATGTAAGCGATGTAGGGCCGGTATTGATACCAGAGAATACGAGGCGGCAGGCCAAGAATGAACGCCTGGTCAAAAGCGGCCGCGCCGTTCTGGTAAAATTCCGCTTCGCCGGTCATCTCGCCCAGGCGGGTGAGGCTGGTGCCCAGGTTGAACCAGGCAAAAGCGTTTTCGGGGTCGGCTTCGATTTCGGCCTGGGCTTTGGCGGCGGCATTTTGCCACATCGTTTGCGTGTCTGTCATTTCCGGCCCCAGGATAGCGTATACTTCTTCTTCTTTTTCCGGCGGGTAGACCAGGAAGAAGTTGTAGTTAAATTGGCCCCAGTAATATTCCAGTTCTTCGTATTTGTCGTAACGGCCGCTGCCGTCCCAGGGGCCGAGATTGGTGTCCATGCTGACCGTCTCGCCGGTCTCGTCATCGTAGCCGAAGATGGTCAGGTAATGCCCCAGCCAGCCTTGCGTGGGCAGTTCGTACCCTTTTTCCACGACGACGGGATAGCCGGCCGCTATCAGCCGTTTAAGCAGTTCCATATCGCCGCCCGCGCCGAAGAAAGCACGCAAGGGGGTTCTCTCGTTGACATAATCCACCATTTGCCAGGGGCTGACGTTGCGGTCTTCCCGGTTGGGTTTTAGCCAGGCGGCGGCTTCGGCCTGAGTGGTGGGATCGCCGTAAAAGTTGAGGTTGATGGTCAGGTTGGCCGGGCCGCAGTTATTGAAGCCTTGCGGGATGATTTCCATGCCTTCCAGGCGGACTTTTCCGGGCAGGGGCACGGCCGTAGGCGCAACAGTGGGCAGCGGTGTGGCAGTGGGGATGGTGGTGGGCACGGCCGTTACCTCTTCATCCGGGTTATCCGCCGGGGCTTGGGTGGGGACGGCCGTAGGTTCTTCCGTTGGCGTGGCGGCAATGGCAGCCACCGCCGGAATGGTCACTTGCGGCTGGGCGGCCGCGCCGGCCGGAATGGGCAAGGCCGTCGGCAGCGGCGTCACCCCAATATCCAGCAGCGTTTCTCCTAACGGCACCTTGGCAATGCGCACCCGGTATTCGCCGGGCAAAGCCCGTACCAGCGGCGGTAAAGCCAGCAAAGCTACTACCAATCCAAGTTGTATAAAAACAATTGCCAGAATTGCATATTTCACACGTTTACTCATACGTCACTCCCGAAAATGCCTGGCATGGGGCAACTAATCTGGCGGCAATAACCGCCCATTACCCTGTGCCAGGCACAATCTTTATTCGCCTATTGTAGCCAATGCCGTAGCGGCCGGCTGGAAAATGGGGTTAAAATTCACCGCTTTCTCAAGATTCTGGCGGGCGGCAGCCGGATCACCCAGAGCGCTCAGGGCTAATCCCTTGTAATAATACGCTTCCTCAAAATAGGGTCTGTCTTTCAAGGTTACGTCTGCCAGGGTGATGATGTCCTCGTAGCGACCAGTCTGGTAATACGCTTCATACGGGCCAAACTGGTACCAGAGCATCCGCCAGGGCAGGCCGATGGAGCGGGCCTGATCAAAGGCAGTGGCTGCTTCTTCGTACTGGCCCAGGGCATTGTAAACCGTACCCAGATTGAACCAGAGGAAAGCGTCTTTCGGCTCCCGCTGTAATTCGGAGCGGGTGCGGGCGAGGGAATTTTGCCACATGGCGGCGTCGTCCATATCTTCGCCGATGATGTCGGCCAGGAGACCGGCTTCTTCGGGGCGGTAGAGGGTGATGTAGTTGCGGTTAAACTGCCGCCATTGGAGATCGGCGTCGGCATAGGAAAGGGTACGGCCGTCTGTCGTGGCGTTCTCCATGGGCACTTCGCTGGTGCCAAACCAGGAATCATACACCCAGAAGGTTTCGCTGGCGTCATCATAAGCCACAACCAGCAGGTAATGACCGTACCAGCCCAGCCACTTAAATTCGCCCGGCGGCTCGATGCCCAGCTCGATGATGGTGGGAAAGCCGTTGGCTACCAGCCGTTTGATGGTTTCCAGATCGCCGTTAGTGCGGTCAATGGCGGAATAGGGGGTCTGCTCGTTGACGTAAGCGGCCATCTGGTAAGGGCTGACGTTGCGGTCTTCGGGGTTGGGCTTGAGGTAGGGGGCGGTTTCCGCTTGATCCAGGCCCATGTCGTAGTAACTCAGGGCCATAGCAATCGTCGCCGGGCCGCAGTTGTTCCAGGTTTGGAACTGGTGTACAAAGCCGTTCAGCCGGAAGGAGGCGGGAATGGGCAGGGGGGTGTTGGTGGGCACGGCCGTCGGCGTCAATGTGGGTGGGGGCACGGCCGTATTCGCCTGATCGTTGACTGGCGGCGGTGTCGGTGTGGCTGGTTCCGGGATGAGGGTGGGTACGGCCGTAGGCTCAGCCACGCCAGCCAGCAATACGGCCGCATCCACAGGAGCGGCGACGGTGGGCAATAAGGGCACACCGTCACCGCGCTCTCCCAAAGCCTGGACTGGTTCAGGCAAGCGGGCCACATAACGGCTGGGCATCGCTTTCAATAAAGTGGGTAGCTGCCAGAAAAAAAGAACGGAAAACAGCGCAAGGACAATGGCTAAAATAGCCAGACGACGTTTAGGCATAAGAACTCCAGGCTTGTACTTTTCGCAATAGCTTGTCGGGTCGAAAATTGTCTACCGGCCGTTCGCGCACCACGCCAGACCAGTAGGACATCCCCTGAGCTAAAGCAAAATCTACCTCCTGTCGTTCATTCAATACAGATTCATCAGCGTTCAGGGCCACCACCTCAGCCACAAACAGGCAGTGAGAGGGCAAGGTGATGTTATACCGCACCTGACATTCGATGTTTACCGGACATTGGGCAATCAGAGGCGGTTGTACGGCCGTCGCCGGTAGCCGTGTCAAGCCTGTCTCTGCCCATTTATCTGTTTTGCGCGCCGTGGTTGTCCCTACGTAGTCGCAGATCAGTTCCATATCTGGCCGGGGAATGTTAACTACAAATTCCCCCAATTCTTCAATGAGATCGTGACTGACGCGAGACGGCCGTACCGAGATAGCAATCATCGGCGGTTCCGCATTACAACTGGAAATCCGGTTCACTGTAAACAAATTGGCCTCATTCCCCACGCCACAGGTAATCAGCACAACGGGCACGGGGAAAAGGGTTGTATCGGGGGATAGCTGCACTTTTGTCATGATTTCGGGTATGGCTCCGCCAGCAGTTCTTCAATTCTGATGTCCAGTTCCGGGGCCACCAGCGGGCCGATTTTCACCCCGCGCAGCGTGCCGTCCTTGCCCACAAAAAAGGTTTCCGGTACGCCCTGGATGCGATAGTCGCGGGAAATGCGCGTACCCAGGTCCGGGCCGTTGTAAAAAGTCAGGTCAAATTCTTCGATGTAAGCCAGCGCTTCCTTTTCCGTATCCACGTAATCCACGCCAATGAAAACGACGCCTTTATCTTGATATTTGCGCCAGGTTGCTTCCAGATAAGGAGATTCATCGCGGCAGGGCAGGCACCATGAAGCCCAGAAGTTAATCACCACCACCTGTCCCTGGAAGTCGCTCAAGGTAATATTTTCTTCCTCAAACGTCGTCAGGCTGAAATCAGGCGCTTTGCCCGACTCACGTGGCCCGCCGGTATTGTTCCACAAACCCCAGCCCAACAGCCCCAGCAAGGCAAAGATAAAGCCAAATATGATGACGCTGCTCAACGTCAGACGTTTGTGAGCCGGCGCAGTTTCTTCAGCCGGCGGGGTTAATGTTTCGTCCATAGAAATTACCAGACCTGACAGGTTTCTCAAAAACCTGTCAGGTCTGAAGTTTACTGTTCCAAATGTTTGGCCGGATCAGACGTATGCACCCAAACCCACAAATCGTTAGGCGCTTCGGCCGACCATTTGAACGTCCATTCGGCATCCTTGATGGTCATGTTGACGCAGCCGTGACTGTGCTTGTAGCCGAATCGATCATGCCAGTAGGTGCCGTGCAGGGCGATGCCGTTAAACATATCAAAGTACATGATGTAGGGGATGTCTTCCAGGAAGTAATAATCCGGCCGGCCTTCGGCTCCGGACATTTTGTATTCCAGAAAACGGTTTTCCTCTTCTACCTGGAACAGCCCTTCACGAGTAGGCCAGCGGTTGAGTCCAGAGGAGATAAGCGTGGCGTAAACCATCTGGTCGCCCTCGTAGGCAGCGAAGGTTTGTTCAAACAAATCCACTTCTGTCCAGAATTCATCTTCACCAACACCTTCGGGGCGAGGGTCTGCGTCCACAACGCTGAGGTTGGTTTGTTTGACCCAACGGCCGTCGCCAATATTGTACCACAGCCAATCTTCCTCTCCCCGCACGGTTTCGTAAATCTCAATAAAGTCATACCGCTGCAACTGTTCCAGGGATTCATCTGGTTCACCGTCCGGTTCTGTACTGGGGTAAACATCCCGTACCACTACCCAGCCAAACGGCCGTACCGGCTGTTCCGTCAGTTTTACGCCCTGAAATTCAGACACGTCTACCAATGAAATATCTTCGGCGGCCACATATTCATTGTAATTGATCTCATACCACGTTTCCCCGGCTTCGTTGTCAGCCCAACTGTTGACTGTGGCGAACAGGTAGCCATCCCCGACGTTGCGCACGATGGGAGCGCTGCGGCTGGGCGAGGCGTACACATTGGCATTATCGGCCAGACGGCCGTACCAGCGGCGACCAAACAACGTGTCTTCCGGTAAGTCCAGCGTGACAAATCGTTCTGAAACCGGTGTTTCATCCACATCTGTTTTGCTCACGTCATTTTTATCTGCGTCATCTTCCACACAGGCGTACCGTTCTTTGACGCCAGACGTTTCCCCACAATTGGCCGCAAATACGCGCGGCGAGATAGCTAAGGCAACCACCATTACACTGAGGATGACAAGTAAGCGAGGTAAGCGTTTCATAGGCATGTCTCCATTAAACCTTGTAAGTCATGGGGTCTTATAATCAGGTAACCATTTTGGTTGTTTGTTTGTTAGTACGAAGTAATGCAGACTACCATTTTACAAACCAATTGTTTACCAACAGCCATTGTACGCGGGTTCTGCCAAATGGATAATAGGCAGTTTACGCATTGGCAAAACCCGCCAAATGGCCTGTGAGTAATGAGGCATTCTGCGCTCGCCTACGTTTGTGTGGCCGGTTACACTGGGCAGGATGAGACCGCTACTAATGCTCCGCTGCCGTTGCAATACGGCCGTAACCGAAATTACCGAAGCACTGGAAGATGCCGGACTGCGCGTCATGCTCTCCTTCGATTCCCGCCTGACGGCGGCCCCGACCGTCTGCCCCCACCACGGTACCGAGCAGTGTGACTGCCAGATCGTGATTCTATTGGTTTACGGGACAGAGGAGCGTCCCGCCACTTTAATGGCGCACGGACAGGACGGCGAAACCTGGATTTCCATCGCTTCCGCACCGGGGCAGCGGTCGTCTCCCAACCTGGAAGCAACCATCAAACGTACCTTATCCCCCCTGTCCATTACCGTGATGGCCGAATAAATCTGCGAAATCTGTGGTTAAACTATGACGACAACTTCTACCCAACCTGCTATAGAAGACACGGCCGTCTCCGTTGGCGGCCTCAGCGCCTGGATAAGCCGCCATTGGCTGCTGCTCATCCTCCTCGTCGTCCTGCTTTGGGTCGGGTTGCCCTGGCTGGCCCCCGTCTTCATGGCCCTGGGCTGGACAAAAGCGGGTGAAGCTATCTATTTGCTGTACAGCGCTCAATGCCACCAACTGCCCCAGCGTTCCTTCTTCATTTTCGGCAGCAAACCCATGTACTCCTTAAGCGAAGTGCAGGCCGCCTGGCAAGACACCACCAACCCTCTCATCCTGCGCCAATTTGTGGGCAATCCGGAAATGGGCTGGAAAGTCGCCTGGTCAGACCGCATGGTGTCCATGTATTCCAGCATCGTTCTCTTCGGTGTTATCCTTTTCCTGCCCCTGCGCAAGCGGCTCAAACCTTTGCCTGTGGGCATTTTTCTCCTGCTGCTTTTGCCCATGGCCATAGATGGCGGCAGCCATTTTGTCAGCGATTTGCTGGCCCCCATCGGCAGCGGCTTCCGCGACAGTAACCTTTGGTTAGTAAACTTGACCAATAACGCATTTCCGGCTACCTTTTATGCAGGTGATGCGTTAGGCTCCTTCAACTCCTGGATGCGCCTCATCACCGGTATTTTATTTGGATTAGCCATCGTCTGGTTCCTGTTTCCGCACATCAGAGACGGGTTTACGCCAGACAACAAACACAAAACACCTGATGAGCGAACCTATCCGAGTGCTTCTGGCCGATGACCACGCTGTTGTCCGTGCCGGTATCCGTCAATTTTTAGAACACGCCCCCGATATTGTTGTCATAGATGAAGCAGATGATGGTGAGATGGCCCGCCGTCTCATCAGCAAAATCCAGCCGGATGTGGCTGTGTTGGACATCCAGATGCCCCAGGCCAGCGGCATTGAAGTGACCCGCTGGATTCGGGCTACGTACCCCCACGTTGGCGTCCTGATTCTGACTGCCTATGACGAAGACCCGTATGTGATGGCTGTCTTGCAGGCCGGCGCCAACGGCTACGTGCTGAAAACGGCCGCTCCCACCGAGATTGTGCAGGCGGTACGGGATGTGTATGAAGGCAAATCAGCCCTCGACCCCTCTATTGCCCATAAATTGATGCGCTACGTTTCCGGGCAACGGCCGTCTCTGGATAACCAGTACGAAGCCCTGACTGACCGGGAGCTGGAAGTGCTGACGCTGCTG
>JAJRTP010000068.1 GCA_024278255.1 Chloroflexota bacterium
GGACTTCGAAATCTGCTTATTCATCGCCATGTCGAGCAGATGCGTGAACAGTCAGAGCTAACCGACTCTGAATGGGAAGACATTTTATCGTTTGCAATATGATTTTTTAGTTTTCCGGAGTTTTCAGTTTAGTATCAATTATACTTTCATCCGGATTTTCTCTTGCCAATGTGTCTGCACAAAAAGACAGAGCTACTAAAGTGCCTTCAGTAAGGTGTCTATCAAAATTTTGCCATTGAGCATCAAGATTTATGATTGACAAAGCTTGTTCAATATTATCAAAGGGTTTTAGATAAATATCATGATTAATCTCATTTAAATTTTCAACCCTCTCCCTAGCCCTTCGAGTTAAATCAATAAGCGCTGAAATACGAAGTAACAGTTTGCGTGTCTCCGTGGATTCAATGTTAAAAACCTCGGCCCATATTTCCTTGATAGGTTTCTTGTTCCTAACATCTGAGCGTTTTCCTTGAGCCTCTACTAGAATTGCATAAAGTCGGGCAGCCGGATTATTGAGTCTCGTTTTGTATTCCATATTCGTCTCTTTCATCAGATCAATACCTTTTTGGGATTAGGTGATTGTAGCTACTGTATGCCTCGCTTCATCCAACTCCCGTGTATCCTCACTATTATACATAATTTCCATCCTACCTCACGGCCGTGTCACAACTTTGCAACATTAACCGCGTATAATGGTATGTAAAGTGATACGTGAAAATTACCCAATTACAAACCACCCATGACCGAACCAATTATTGTTGTAGACAACATCCACAAATCTTATCTGATGGGCAAAGAGGCCGTCCCCGCCCTGCGCGGCGTGTCGCTGAACATTGAACAGGGCGAATTTGTCTGCCTGATGGGGCCGAGCGGTTCCGGCAAGACGACACTGCTCAACATCGTCGGCGGCCTGGACGAACCCAGCCGGGGGCACGTCGTCATCAAGGGAGAAAACCTGGTGGCCCTGTCCGAGAACGCCCTGGCCCGGCTGCGTCTGGAACGCATGGGCTTTATCTTCCAGAATTACAACTTGCTGGCAAACTTCACCGCCCAGGAAAACGTGGAAGCGCCCATGGTGTTGGCTAAAGTGGGCCGCAAGGAGCGTAAACAGCGCACGGAACGGCTGCTGGAGCGGGTTGGCCTGGCGGACAGGGCGACGCATTACCCAGGCGAACTATCCGGCGGGCAGCAGCAGCGCGTGGCCATCGCCCGCGCCCTGGCTAACAATCCCCCCATCCTCATTGCCGACGAGATGACCGGCGACCTGGACAGCGAAACCGGCTTCGCCATCATGCGTCTGGTGCAGGCGTTGAATGAAGACGGCATGACCATCGTTTTCGTCACCCACGATCCGCGCATGGCGGAGTTTGCCGGCCGGGTGGTGCAGTTGCGCGATGGGAAGATTTTGAATGGCAGCGAACAGGCAGCGCCGGGCACGCCACATAACCTATCTGAATAGCCAGCGCCTTTTGTGGCGTGCCTGGCACTGCAAAATGATATGATCCTCAAATACGTCCTCAAAAATTTCCGGCGGCGCAAGGTGCGCACGATATTGATGGTGCTGTCTCTGATGGTCAGTACCGGCTTGATTGTGGCTTTGAGCGCCACGGTGGAGACGATCCGGCGCTCCAATGTGGAGTTGATTGCGTCGGGGACGGGGCGGTATGACGTGGCGGTGCAGAAGACGGAGATCAGCCCGGACCCGTTTGTGGACGTTTCCCACACCACAGAGGCCATTTTACAGGCAGATGATCGGGTAACGGCCGTATACCCCCGCTTCCAGTCCCCCATCCAGTTTTCCGCCAACGGCGAGCAGGGCCGCGACTATACCCTGCTGGCCCTGGACACGAAAAATGACAACGTGGGCATCATTGAAGTCATTTCCGGCACGTACAAATTGGGGGAGATGGGCACGGCCGTCTTCCAAGCCACCGCCGACACCCACAACCTGCAAATCGGCGACACCGTAGAAGTGGCCTACAGCTTCCCCCAGCCACGCGAAGAAGGGAAGGCCGGCAGCGTGGGCAGCAGCCAGCGGCAGGCGGTAGGCCGCTTCACCGTCCAGGCCATCGTGCGCCAGAACGGCGTGACTGACGCCGGGGTGCGGGACGGCCTCATCATAGACATTGGCGACGCGCAGGAATGGCTGGGGCTGCCCGACCGGGCGCAGCAGCTTATCATCACCGTAGACCCAACCCTGTACGAAGCCCGCGATGCCGAAGCCGCCGCCCTGGGGGTGCGGAACGTGGCCGTGGCTATCCAGTCCACCCTGGGCGAGGCGTATACCATCAGCTTACCCAAAGCGGCCGTTCTGGATCAGGCGTCCGAGGCGTTCTTGGTGCTGCAAGCCCTCATTAACACCTATGGCTTGCTGGCCCTGGGCGTGGTGGGGCTGCTGGTTTATACCCTGGTGATGACCAACGTACAGGAACAAAAACGGGAAATGGCGATTCTGCGTATTCTGGGCAGCCAGCGCAACTATCTTTTTGCTATCGTCATTGCTGAAGTGTTGGTCATTGGTCTGGTGGGGGTGGGGCTGGGTGTGGTGTTGGGGCAGTTGATTACCCAGTATGCTGTCATCCCCTTCATTGAAAAGCAGATGAGCCAGGAAGGGTTAAACACTACCATTCAGCCGGTGGTCAGCCTGACGACGATTTTACCGGCCACAATTTCCGCCTTTGCCGTGCTGTTGATCAGCGCCTTGAAACCGGCGCAGGAAGCGGCTAATACGAAGGTAGTTCACGCCATCAACCCCGGCGTGGCTGACAATATCCAGTTGGAAGATTTGGAAGATTTGCGGGAGCGTCGGCCCAATCTGAAGTTGTTTATCATTGGGCTGGGGCTGATGTTTGTGGTGCTGCTGACGATGGGGCTGGACATTATTTCCACACTGGGCAATCCGGCCGTTGAAGCCACCATTTTCCTGGCGGTGATGATTATGATGCTGGTGGGGCTGGGGTTTGTTTTTTTGATTTTGACACGGCCGTTAGAAAAACTAATCATGCTCACCATCGGCCTGCTGGCCCCGCGCCTGACCTACTTTGCCCGGCGCAACGTCAGTCGCAGCCACGCCCGCAACACGCTCATCTCCCTGCTGGTGCTGTTCAGCGGCATTCTGCCCAGCTTGCTGGCCACCCAAAGCGCCATCGCCCACGCCAATCTGGAAACAGACGTGCGCCTGAACATGGGCGCGCCAGTTACCGTGCGCAGCTTTGGCGGCTTTGACGACAATGAATCAGCCAAAACGCAGCGACTGCGCCCCGATTTTATCCACGAACAGTTGGCTGCCGTGCCCGGTATTGCTGCGGTAACCGGTCTTTCCTGGGAATACCGCACCAATGCTTCCGACGTCGTGGGAATGCGCAGCGCCTACATTGGTTTGACAGGTGTGGTTGGCGATTTGAACGACGTGTTGTTTACCGACATGATCGTTTTTGCCGAGGGCGGGCCGGAAGCGCTGACCGAACTGCAAACCGATCCCCATACCGTCATCATCAGCGAAGGGTTGGCAAAGGTATTGGCTGTGCCGTTGGGTGGAACCATCAAAATCAAGGGAGAGGGGCTGGATCATGAGCAGGAAGTGCGGGTGATTGGTATTGCCCAACGTATTCCCGGCTTTGAC
>JAJRTP010000069.1 GCA_024278255.1 Chloroflexota bacterium
GCAGTTTGGCTTAACTGTTCAATAAAATGACGAACTTGTGCTTTTTTACCCATCTTGTACTCTCCCGTCTTGTTTGGGAAGTATTTAACTTAAATTGAAGCGCTTGGGCAAATTTACATTTAGAATTGCTGGATTGACGGGGCAAGAGTGGTAAATCGCCCGCTTTTTTGCTATGCTTTCGTTTCTGACAAGACGGCCGTACCGGAAAATACGGCCGTAAAAATTTCGCACTGTTAAAGGAAGGGCAAGCATAAATATGATTCTGCGAATTCTGGGTGGATTGTTTGTAGTTCTACTGGTAATAGTTGGTATCCTGGCGGCAATTGCCGTTGTTATAGGCTGGTCTTATGGCATAGGCTGGATCGCCGGCCAATTCCTGCCGTTTACCCCGTTTGAAGCTACCTTGCTGGGAATGCTGGCCTCGATATTTGTCTTTTTCCTCGGTTCTCGCATATTAAGCGCGTTGCTTAGCGAGGGAGAGCAAACGACAGAAACCAATCACGGTTCTGTCCCGCCGCTCTTCATGAGTGATTTGCCGGAAGACGACATACCAACCAGCCGGTTTGTCCAATCGGAAGAGGACGAAACGGATGAATCCTGGTTCCGCTACCAGATTGCCAACGATATTTACGATGATTTGCTGGCGGAATTGGATTTGGACGCCACGATGGGCGAAACGCAGGTCAAAGAATTGGCTGTGCGGTTGACGGATGTGGTCACGGCCGTATGCAAAGCCCGCCCCAAAAAGCCCCGCAGCCAACGAGTAACCATCACTGCAGCTCAGTTAAAAAAGCAAATGGACAAGATGGGGCTACGGCCGTATGATAACGACATCCTCAAAACAACCGCCAACGCTGTCAACGAACGCCTCTCTTACGACGACGAACTGGCCGACATCGTCCGCCAAAAAACCTGGAACGATATTTATTGAGATGCTGGGATATTGGGAACCGTTTCTCAATACCCCGATATCCTAACCAATCCGATATGATTCTTGATCCGGCAAACCTCAACAACAAAGACCGCTACAAATTGATGATTGGCGCCATTGTGCCCCGGCCGATTGCCTGGGTCAGTACGATGGACAAAACGGGCAATCTGAATCTGGCGCCATTTTCTTATTTTACGGCCGTATGCCCCGACCCCATGACCCTCCTCTTCTGCCCCGGCTGGAGCAGCGCCCGCGACCGCTGGAAAGACACCCTCAACAACATTCAAGAGGTGCCTGAATTTGTCATCAACATCACCAACGAGGCTACCAAAGAAGGCATGAACCGCAGCGCCACCGAATTTGAGGCCCACGTGGACGAGTTTACCTGGGCCGGCGTCACCCCCGCTCCCAGCCAAAACATCAGCGTCCCCCGCGTCGCCGAAGCGCCGGTGGCCTTTGAATGCAAATTACAACAAATCGTTGTCGTCAAAGAAGGACCGGGCGGCGGCGCGGCCGTTTTTGGCGAAGTATTGCGCATCTACGTCAACGACACCGTCTACGACAACGGCTACATCCTGCCAGAACAACTGCAACCTATCGGCCGTCTAGCCGGAACCACCTACGCCCACATCAACGATTTGTTTCACATGCCGCGTGTGCCGGTTCCGAAACAGTAAGCGGTAAACGGCGATCGGTAATCGGCAGTTGGTCTACCAATTACCGGCCACCGGCTACCATCCTCGCGCAAACCGCTGTTCCTTCCACGGGTCCGCCTCATTGTTATAGCCCGCATTTTCCCAGAAACCGAGCTTATCATCCGCCCGGAACTCCAGAGCGCGCAGCCATTTCCCCCCCTTCCACAAATACACTGTCTTTTCTTCACTGCGATCCGGGAAGCTGCCCACCACGCCGCGCAAAGGCCAGCCATGATCCGGCGTCAGCGGCTGACCATCATAATGTGTCGCCAGCAAAAAATTATCCGCCAGCACAATGTCCAGCGGTGTATTGGTAGTGTAGCCATATTCGCAATGCTGAATGACATAGTTGGCTGTAGGCTTGAGTTTGATAAAGCCTTCGTCCAGCAGCGTCTTGAGGGAAACACCCTCCCAAAGGGTATCAAATTTAGACCAGCGAGTAACGCAGTGCAAGTCCAGCGTCACCTGCGTCCGCGGCAGTTGGTTAAACTGTTCCCAATTCCATACCACCTCTTCTTCCACTTCGCCAAACACCCGCAAATCCCAGGTAGACAGGTCAGTTTTCGGTACTGGCCCATAGTGCAGTACGGGGAATTTTTGGGTGAGGGATTGGCCTGGCGGCAGGCGATTGCCCTCTCTTACTTTTTGTTCAGCCTCGCGGCGTCCAAATACATTTTTGAGCATAGTTCTCTCCTTTAGCAAGTTGTCTGTATTATACGGCCGTTTCTTACACAATCGTTGTCTCCACATGAGCGCCAGATGAGAAGGAGGCTACCTGCTTCAGACACGTGGTTGTACAATACAACACAAAGACAATTATGGAGACCCAACCATGACCGCGCGAACCAAACGAATCAGCGACACCTTTGCTACCAACAACTATATTGCCAAAGTGCAAACCAAAGGACTCAGCCACGAAGACAGTCTCATCCAGGCCCCCTTCCGGGCCAACACGATGAACTGGGTGTTGGGGCACATGCTGGTCAACCGCAACGGCGTCCTGGAACTGCTGGGCCAGCCGCCTTATGCCAACCCGGAAACCGATGCGCTTTACCGTTACGAATCTGACCCGATGACTGACCCGAACACGGCCGTTCCCCTGAGCGATTTACTCGCCGGCCTGAAAGAATCACACCGCCTGATCGAAACCGTCCTGCAAAATATGGATGACGCCGCTCTGGAACAAATCGTGGATGAAGAAAAGGGAAAGACAGTGGGCGACCAGGTAGAATGGCTGGCCTGGCACGAAACATACCACGCCGGGCAACTGGAACTGCTGCGCCAGTTAGCCGGAACAGACGACAAGGTTATCTGACACGGCCGTAACAGTTGCCCATCTCCCCCCAAACTGGCTACAATCCAGCCATGCAACCTGACAGCCTCAACCTGTACGACTACAGCCACCCCCAGCTAACCAACCTGCTGGCCGAATGGGGCTACAGCAGCTACCACGCCCGGCGCATCTGGGATTATTTGTATCAGGTACAGGTGTCCTCCGTGAACGAGATGGCCGATCTCCGTCCCGACCTGTGCCAGAAACTCGCCAGCCGCGCCCAACTTACCCCCCTTGCCACCCAAACCGAAGCCCGCAGCAGCGACGGCTTCACCCGCAAATTCCTCCTGGAGCTGGCCGACGGGCAAACCATCGAAACCGTCCTGATGAAATTCAAGGGCCGGGCTACCGCCTGCGTCAGCACCCAGGTGGGCTGCGCTATGGGCTGCGTCTTTTGCGCCACAGGGCAGATGGGCTTCACCCGCCACCTGACGCCGGGCGAAATCGTGGGGCAGGTTCTCTACATAGATCGCCTGCTGCAGGAACAAGGGGAACGGCTGCGCAACGTCGTCTTCATGGGGATGGGCGAACCGCTGCACAACTACGATAACACGATGACGGCCGTAGACATCCTGATCGATCCCAAAGGGCTGGCCCTGGCCCCCAAACACATCACCCTCAGCACCGTCGGCCTCGTCCCCGGCATCCTGCGCCTGGCCGAAGAAAACCGCCCCATCCGCCTGGCCGTCAGCCTGCACGGCGCTACCGACGCCGAGCGGCAGCGCCTCGTCCCCCCCGCCCGCCGCTGGCCCCTGGCCGAATTGATGGCCGCCTGCCGCACCTACACCCAAAAGCGCAACCGGCACATCTTCTTTGAATGGACCCTCATCGCCGGGGAAAACGACACGCCGGAACAAGCCCACGCCCTGGGCCAACTCCTGCAAGACGTAGATTCCCACGTCAACCTCATTCCCCTCAACCCCACGGCCGGCTATACCGGAGAACCCACGCAGCGGACGGCCGTCAAACAATTTCAGGCCATCCTCAACCAATACCACATCCCCAGCACCGTGCGCCAGCGGCGCGGTATTGACATTGCCGCCGGCTGCGGCCAGCTAAAAGCCACCCAACTGTAAACGAATTATCACCATTCCCCCTACTATCCCATTTTATATTGCCACAAAATTTAGGTATACTACGTTTATATTAAAGAAAGACCTTTGCACAACAACAAACCAGAGGCCATATACCCATGAGCGACACCCTGACAGGCAAAACCATCGGCAATTACCAGATTCTCAAGAAACTGGGCAGCGGCGGTATGGCCGAAGTCTACAAAGGCTACCAGGAAAACCTAGACCGCCATGTGGCCATCAAATTTATGCACGCCTTCCTGGCCGAGGACCAGGATTTCCTGCATCGCTTCAAGCGGGAAGCGCGAGCCATGGCCTCTTTGCGCCACCCTCACATCGTGCGCGTGTTTGACTTCGACAAGTATGGCGAAAACAGTTACTACCTGGTCATGGAATATATTGAGGGCGGCACCCTGAAAGACCGCCTGACCGCCTCCAGCCAGACCGGGGAGTTGATCTCTCTGGAACAAGCCACACAAATTGCTACCGAAATGGCGGATGCGCTGGCCTATGCTCACGGCCGTGGCATGGTTCATCGTGACATTAAACCGGCCAACATCATGCTGGATGAAGAAACCGGCAAAGCCATCCTCACCGATTTCGGTATTGTCAAACTGGTCGGTGGTAAGGACGCCTCCACCGTCACCATGACCGGGGCGCTCATCGGCACACCCGCCTATATGTCGCCGGAACAGGCCCTCGGTGAAAAAGGGGACGAACGGGTAGACATTTATTCGCTGGGTGTGGTTCTGTTCCAGATGGTCACCGGCCAACTGCCCTTTGATGCCGATACACCGTTGGCCGTGGTCATGAAACAAGTCAATGATCCGACTCCCCTGCCCGTAGATTTCAACCCGGATGTGCCTTCGGACTTACAGGAAGTCATCTTGAAATCATTGGCCAAAGACCCCAACGAACGCTACCGGGCGGCCGCAGAAATGGCCGCCGCTTTACGCGCCGTCAAATTGCAAGATGGCGCAGCGGCCATTGTACCCCCTATTGTGCCGCCGCCTACGGCCGTAACCGATACCGCCAGTTCCGGCACCGCTCCCGGCGCTACTGTAGTCATTCCTCCACCACCAGAAACGGCCGCAGCAGCCGCCCCGCCCGCCAAAAAACGTCCCGCCTGGTTGTGGGCCGCCATTGGCATCATTCTTCTCCTCCTCATTAGCGGCGGTCTGTTTGCCAGCGGCGTCTTTAACGGCGGCACGGAGGCCACACCCACTTCAGCAGCCGTCATTATTGTGGACGAAACCGACACACCCGAACCCACAGAAACACCAATGGACATGGACAACATGAACATGCCGGACGCCACCACCGAGAGTTTGGCTACCCAGATAGCCGAACTGGCCGCAGACGCCACCCGACGCGCCCAGCCTACTGACACACCCTCACCGACCAAAACACCTACAACCACCCCCACCACAAGCCCCACGCCGGACGCCACCGCTCAATTCCTGCTCACTTGCGATTCTGACGCCGAACTACTGTCCACCACCGTGCAAAATCGGCCGTCCAACGCCGTCACCACCGGCCGAGAGTTTACTGCCCAATGGGTCCTGCGGAACAACGACACCTGCCCCTGGCCGGCCGGTTCCCAATGGGTCTACGTAGAAGGAGAAACATTTGGCTACGATGGTGAACCGCCCATCCTGATAGAAGAGATCGTTAACACCGGTGAGGAAATCACCCTGACCGCCCTCTTTACTGCGCCCACCGTGCCCGGCACTTACGAAAGCACCTGGCAAATGCAAGACCCTGATGGCGTCATCATTGGCGATCCCCTTAAATTCGAGTTCCGGGTCTTTCCCCCTTCTACGCCAACCCCGGTAGCCACCAACACACCAATACCCAGCCCCACGCCCGAAGAGGAAGAGGTGACCGGGCAAGCCGACTGGATTTTTACAGTAGATTCCTGTGAGTATCTGGGAAGTGACTGGCGCTGCCAGGTCACAATCATCCCCTACATTGACGGCAGCGATCAAGTTGGCCAATTCACAGTTTTTGTTTTTGACCAGCCGGCCGGGCAAGCCACTACCTTCCGCGGCACCGGGCCATTCATCTACTTTGCCCAGGCCCGCCGCTGCGCCGCCTTTAACCAAACCGTGCGCGTGGTAGATGATGTGACGGCTACAGAAGTCACGGAACCGTTGTACATTGACCCGGACAATTACTTCGCGGGTGGCTGCACCGAATAGACCCGTTTTATAGAGGTTAAGAAAAACATTTTGGGTTCGTAGTAACGACTTTAGTCGTGCAACGCACCGCTAAAGCGGTTACTACGAGCCAAAAACATTATCTTAATGTCTATAGTAAAAAAACTGCGGCTAAATACTTTGACAATGTTAAATTAGGCTCATGAGAGCCGTTTCCTGTATAAATAGCGCATGAACACTCAAAAAAAACCTTCTTGCCCAATGGGGCTTAAATCTTAACGAAATTAAGGACTTACC
>JAJRTP010000070.1 GCA_024278255.1 Chloroflexota bacterium
CGCAGAAAAGTGATAGTAAAAAGCCAACAAGAGGAAAAACCACCATGAAATCCACGAAATTCGGCTCGATTATTCAATTATAAAGGTACTCGAATCAACTCAATCTTGATTGAGTTTGGTTCATGTTGTCAAAAGTCCAATCCACAATTAGTCCCCTTTTTTGAACACTTTATAACTTTGACGGTAGCCAGCCAACGAATAAGAGATTCATGCGGCGCGGCAATGAAAAACAACTTCAATGGTCTCTAAACCAGCCGCCGCATAATCTTTGTTGAACTAAGCCGGGGAAAACGGATCGGGTTCCCTTTGAGGATTAAGGCATTTTCCAAACTGGCTTAACCCGGAAACGCGACCCAATTCCAAATACAGTATAACCAAAAGGGAGAAAATATGTCAACAGAAAAATCATCATGGGGGGCAACGTCAATACAACTATACTTTACACCCACGTGACCTGACGCGAGAGTGAGGAAATACGCAATACGCAACACGCAATACGCCTCATGTTTCATTTGGCGATTGGCCCATTTCAGGGTTTAATGGATTATGCACATTTTCTACTACCCGGAACACACGCGGCACGACCCGGCGCTCCTGCACCGGCCGGATATGCCGCAGCGCAATGCGTATTATGCGGAAGTGGCGGAACGGGGGGAACTGATCCACACGGCCGTTGTCGAGGCGGGTCTGGGTTCGGTCTCCCTGCCCGGCGATTTTGGTCTGGAACCAATCGCTGACGTACACCGCCACGAGATGCTGACCCTGCTGCAAAGAGCGTATGACGGCTTTTTGCTGGAAGCGGGCACAGAACCGGCCATCCCAAATACGTTTAGCGTCCGAAATCCCCTGCACCGCCGCTCCCAGACCATTTTGGGTTTGCTGGGCCAATACTGCTTTGATACCTCCTCTCCCATTTTCAAGGATACCTGGGATGTGGCTTACTGGAGCGCGCAGACGGCATTGAGCGCCGCAGCGTTGGTCACGGCCGTAGGCGAACAAATTAGTTACGCCCTTTGCCGCCCGCCGGGACATCACGCCGCGGCCGACCTGTTTGGCGGGTTTTGCTACCTGAACAATGCCGCCATTGCTGCCAACTGGATGGTGCAGCAGGGGCAGCGAGTGGCCGTTCTGGACATTGATTATCATCATGGCAACGGCACACAGGCCATATTTTACGGCCGTTCCGAAGTCCTGTTCTGCTCCATTCATGCCGACCCCTTCAAAGAATACCCGTATTACTGGGGCTTTGCTGATGAATACGGCCGTGGCGCCGGCAAGGGATACAATTTCAATTTCCCCCTGCCGCTAGATACGGAAGAACCGGCGTACCTGATTGCCCTGGACAAAGCCTTAACCCGGATTCGGGCGTTTGTGCCGGATGCGCTGGTGCTGTCGTTGGGGGTGGATACGGCCGTGGGTGATCCGGTGGGTGGTTGCCGGCTGGAGCGAGAGAGTTACGGCCGTATTGGCGCCCAAATCGGCCGGCTTCATCTGCCCACCGTTGTCATCCAGGAAGGCGGTTACCTGCTGCCCACCCTCGGCTATAATGTGGTCACTTTCCTCAAAGGATTGACACAAGCCACCGAATAATGTAACTTGTAAAACGATTTGGCAAATTGCCCACCATTCTACCTGGAGGTTTCATGTCACCAACCAACAACACCCGAACCACACGCATCATTATTTTTATCATTGCCGGCATCATACCACTCTGTATTTTCCCGTTTATCTTTATATCGAGCAGCGGCCGGGGCAACAGCGCCATCTTTCCCATCCTGTTCTTTTGTCTGCCCATGATATTATTAGTCGGCGGCGGAGCTATCTGGTTTGGCATACGCAAATATTCCCACAGTCGCCTGGGTAAGCCGGACATTCTTATCTCCAAAGACGAACTGCGCGTAGGCGAATCGTTCAGCGTCCAGTTTGCCCACACCTTTGCCAATGACATCACTCTGGAAGAACTCAAAATCCAGCTTGTTTACCGGGAAACGGCCACCTACCAGCAAGGCACCAACACGCGCACCGTCACCTATGAAGATATTATCGAAGAACATGAACTACCAGCCGGGGATTATCGCGCCGGGCATATGGTGGCAGAAAATTACGATATGCGCATCCCGCCTGATGGCATGCACACCCTGCGAGTAAAGCGCAACCAGATTCAATGGTTTGTCCGGGTAAAAGCCGGTATTCCCAAGCTGCCTGATTACGTGGAAACATTTGAATTAACTGTCATCCCGGAACTGGCACACGAGGAGGAATTTTAAGCATGGCGACTGAATTTGAAATTACACTACACGGCGGGTATGACGATCTGGACATTAAATATTTTCGGCCGGGCGATTCGGTTCGAGGGAATGTTACGGTCATTCCCGACAAGGATTTGGACTGCAAACATCTATATATCCGGCTGGTCTGGCACACAGAAGGCCGGGGCACACGCTATCTGGACAAGGTGGAAGAAATGGACGTGTATCAAGGTAAGCTGCAAAAGGGAATGCCCCGAACATTCGATTACGCCTTTACCCTGCCCCGCGACCCGTGGAGCCATGAGGGGCACTATATCAGCGTCGTCTGGAAGATTCAGGCCCAGATTGATTTGTCGTGGAGCAAGGACCCGACGGGAGAAAAGGTGTTTATCCTGACGCCGCGGGTAGAGAGCGGCAATAACACGTTTGCTTAAATAGAGTTGTTCCTTAATAATTGAGATTGAAATTCCAAAGACCAGCGGCAATGCCAATCACTTCGTCATCAAAGCCTTTTTTGTGATTACGAAACCGATGGACAAGGATGTTATATCGTTTCATACCACA
>JAJRTP010000001.1 GCA_024278255.1 Chloroflexota bacterium
ACCGAAGTAGATTCTCTGTTTGATGATCAACCGTCAATTCTGCCAGCAGTTTCTGTTCCTCCGTCTCATCTGTCACGTTGCCGTCCAGGCGGGCGGCGAGGAGTTTGTCGAGGATGACACTGTACTCCGGTCCCGGTTTCAACCCCATCTGACGCAGCGTGTGGCCGGTCACGGCCGTTTTCACGTGCCGCCATTCTTCATCATATTTATCCAACAGCCGGGCTTGCGGTTGCCCATTGAGCAAAATACGGACGATGAGCAGGACACGGGGAGCATACGGCCGTAACGCCTTCTCCACCGCACTGGGCCGGGCGTCCGCTGGTAAACTGCGCACTGTTTCCAATGCCTGACAGCAGGCGGACACATCCTCGCGCGTTGCCTTCCGTACCCGCAGCCGTTCCATCACCCCCATCTGGATAAGCGGGTCCAGTGGGGCCAGCCACAAGGCAAAATAAACAAACTCAACAGAACCCTGGGCCAATGCCCGTTTCCACACCGGATCGGCAGCAAAACGGGGCACACGCACAAAAATAGCGGCCGTTTCTGCCGTCCAGGCCAATCCCGGATAAATATACTCAAACACATCCAGTTGATTCAGCCGGTTCATCACCCGGATGGGGGCTGGTTCCTGAAACGTTAGCTCCAGTTCGTGCCGGATGCGCGCCCCGGATACCCGATCCAGCAGAGGCAGGGCATCGGTAATCAATTCCGTGGTGCGTGGTTCGATGGTAAACCCTAGTCGCTGTTCCAGCCGGGCGGCCCGCAAAATGCGTGTGGGGTCGTCTACAAAGCTGAGGCTGTGCAGGACGCGAATGATGCCTTCTTCCAGATCGCGCTGGCCGCCGTAAAAGTCGAGCAGTTGGCCCAGGTAAGCCCCGTCCAGGCGCACGGCCAGGGTGTTGATGGTGAAGTCCCGCCGGTGTAAATCCAGCTTGATGGAGCCGTGGGTCACTTCCGGTAGGGCGGTGGGTTTGGCGTAAAATTCGGTGCGGGCGGTGACGAAATCAACTGAGTCCGGCAGGTCTTCTGCGTTGGATTGGGGGGATACGGCCGTCCACACTGCCGGCGTCAGCACCCATTTAGCCGTACCAAACCGCTTGTGGGAGCGCACTTCGCCGCCAAACCTGTCTTTGAGCGTCCGGGCCAGGGCGATGGCATCCCCTTCCACCACCATGTCCAGGTCGGTGGGCGGCTGGCCCAACAGCATGTCCCGCACAATACCGCCCACAAAGTAGAGGGGGAGTTGCAGCGCGGCGGCCTCTTCACTGACGGCCAGCACCATTTGCCAGACGGCCGTAGCCAGTGAATCCAGCAGCAGTTGGCGCATGTCCGGCTCGGCCAGTTTGGTTTTGGGTTGGAAGAGGTAGTTCAGCAAATCAGTGCGGGTGACGATGCCGATAGGGCGGCCTTCCGGTGCGGCTGTGTCTTCCGCCAGGACGGGGATTTGCCCCCAGCCCTCGGCCAGCATGAGCTGCTGCAAATGGTCTATGGAATCAGACGGCCGTACCGTCACTGCCCCCGTGCGCATCACCCGGCTGACCGGCAGCCGCCCCAGATTGTGGCTGGTAGCCCGGTCGATGGCCCGGCGGGTGAGCAAGCCCACCAATTCCCCCTGGGCTTCATCCACTACCGGGTACCCTTCATAGCCGTACCGCTGCATCAGTTCGGCCGCTTCGGCGATGGACAAATCGGGCGAGACGGTCTGTACGCCGTAGGACATGAGATCGGCTACGCGCACCACCGGCTGGACAATTTCCGGCAGCATCTCTTCGATGCGTTTTTTGACCATGCCCAGAGTGGCGTTTTTTACTCGCGCGGCCGAGGCGCGTTCGTGCCCGCCGCCGCCCAAAGCGCGGGCTACAGCGGCCACGTCTACCTGATCGGACAGGCTGCGGGCCACCAACTGCACGTCGCGCCCCAACTGCACCAGGACAAACAGTCCAGCGGGGGTGAGGGATTCGCGCAGGCGGTGGGCGATGGAGGCGATTTCGTCGGTAAAATCATCATCGGCCACGGCGCCGGTGATGATGATGGATTGGCCGCGGATTTCGTACCAGGATACGGCCGTGTGCAGGTCATCATACAACGCCAGTTGCGCCGGTGTCAGAGGGATGTGCAAAAAGCGGCGTACAATGGTCAGGTTCGCCTGCTGCGCCAACAGCCAGGCCCCCGCCGCCAAATCGCGCTGCGTCGTTGTGTCATACGTCAGCGAGCCAGTATCCTCATAGATGCCCAGCAAAAGCAGCGTCGCCTCTTCCGGCATCAGGGAGATGCCCCGTTCTTGCAGCATTTCCACTAAAATAGTTGTGGTCGCGCCCACCGCTTCCAGGCGGTATTGCCATGATTTGTGCTGCTCGTGTTCCAGATGGTGGTCAATGACCTGCACCTGAGGATGCTTGACCATGCCACGCACCGTGTTCAAGGCTTGGGTGTCTACCAGGACAACCTCGTTTACCTTACGCCGCTTCCAATCCTCCATTCGCGTAAAAGAAAAGGCACTCCAGTAGAGCATGAGGAACTGTTCCACGTTTTTGTTGACCCGGCGGGGCAGGAGGATAGTGGCTGCCGGGTACAACTTGCCGGCCGCCAACTGGGAGGCGATGGCATCAAAATCGGCGTTTTCGTGCGTCAGGATTAGCTGCATGAGGGGATTATACTGGTTAATGCGAGATGCGTGAAGGTGTGATGGGTGACAAGTAATGTCATTTTAATAGCAACAAAATCTTGACGACATAGAACAGATGTGCTATTCTGTGAATAGAACGAATGTTCGACACCCTCTGTTAAAGCTGGCTGGGTGCGTCCCCAGCCAGCTTTTCCGGTAGAACGATTTTGTCAATCGTTCGCCGGGTAATTGACAAGAGGGCGATTTACAAAATCGCCCTGCATTGGGTTAGGGATTTTTTATTGGCATTTGCCCCACGCTGTTTGGGGCCAGGCTCAAGGAGTGAAGAAATGGCGATGAAACATAGTTATTCAAGTTCAATGGGCGACCGGATGTCAGGTCTAAGCAGTGTTATACCTGCCAAAGCGGCCATTGGCATCATTCTGATTGTGGCGTTGGTGGCCTTTGAAATCTTCAATTTCGATACAACCCAATTTGCCCTGGAAAGTCTGCTGGGCGACATGCGTTTTATGGGGATTATGTGGGCGACCATTTTGGCGATTGCTTTTTGCTCTATTGATTTTGCCGGATTGATCCGGCTTTTCACCCCGGAGCAAGGTAATCAAGAACCGAAAGCGGTCTGGTATTTGACGGGAGCCTGGCTGTTGGGCGCTACCTTGAATGCGGTGATGACCTGGTGGGCGGTTAACCTGACTTTGTTGCAGCATGATTTTGGCAATGAGGTGTTGAGCCGGGAACAATTGCTGCTGTGGGTGCCCATTTTTGTAGCGGTGCTGGTCTGGCTGACGCGCATTCTTTTTATTGGCGCGTTTTCGGTGGCCGGCGAGCAGTTATTTGATATGCACGGCGCCGGCCAGCAAACACGGCCGTCCAAAGCGAAGCAGGCGCCCCGGAAAACGGCCGTTTCCCGTTCCAGCCAACCCAAAAGAAAACCAGCCCCGGTGCGAGCCAAACCCGCGCCCAAGCCGCAGCCCCGCACTTTGTCCGCCCAACCGGATGTGACGTATGAGGATTTCAATCAGGACGTAACCCCAGTGCCGCAAACGGCCGCACCCAAATCCCGTGTGCGCCAACGGCCGCCGCGCCCCAGCCCGGTACGTCGTTCTCCCATGAGCGGTATTCACGCCCGGCCCCGGAATTAGTGTCCAGTGTTCAGTTTTCAGTGTGCAGTAACTGAAAACTGGACACTGAAAACTAAACACTGAAATGACTATTTACACTGATCAACCCAGCAGCTATTGGACAATTGAGACGCCGTTCTATGAAGATGACGATGAGGCGTATTTTTATGAGACTGAACCGGTCATCATTGATATGCCTTATGGGGGGTATCAGGATGTAATGCGGCAGCAGCGCATGGTTCTTATTCTGGCGATGGTGGTGATTGGTATATTTCTCTTTGCCGCGTTGGCATTGCCCCGGACACAGGTTGTGGCTAAGGGGGGTGTTACGGCCGTCACCGAGTCCACCACCATAACGCAGACGAATACGGCCGTTAACATCCCTGCCTCCGGCGCTATTGCCCCCCTCTTCACCCCCGAAGTGCAATACTGGGCGCCCAAAATTGCCGAATGGTCCCAGCTATATGGTATTGATCCCAACATCATCGCCACCATCATGCAGATTGAATCTTGTGGCAGTCCGGTGGCTGGTTCCTCGGCCGGCGCGCAGGGCTTGTTTCAGGTGATGCCCTTCCACTTTGCCCCCGGCGAAGACATGCACGACCCGGACACGAATGCCATGCGCGGCATGAAGTTTTTTAATGCTCAGATGGATTACACTGGCGGCAATATTTTGCTCTCTATGGCCGGATACAATGGCGGGTATGCGACTTCCGGTGGGGCGTATGAAACGTGGCCCAATGAAACAAAACGTTACTACAAATGGGCCAAAGGTATCTATGAAGATGCCGCCGCGGGCCGTTCCAGCAGCGCCACGTTGGAGCAATGGTTGGCGGCGGGCGGCGCGGGCGGCTGTCAGATTGCGGCCTCCCAATTGGGACTGCAATAGTTTGTAGACGGCCGGGCGCAGTCCGCCCAAAATCACTGCGGACGGCCGTCTACCTGTAAGGCGATTTTCAAAATCGCGCCACAATTAGTCATAAAAACTCGTTGTTTCCTCGCATATTCCTCTTGTTGACGACCCCCTATTTGAGATTTATACTTAAGCTGTCTTCTTAAATCCCCGATCCGCATCGGGGTACCCGGCAGGCTGCGGGTTGTACGTTAATTTTCCCACAAGAGTTAGGAGGTTTATGATGACTGTTTCTATTACCTGGCATGGTCATGCCACATTTTCCTTAGACATCAATGGTACGAAAGTTGTCGTTGATCCTTTTTTTGCCGGCAATAATCCGGTGGCCAAAACGGCCGTTACGGCCGTAGACGCCGACTTTATCCTGCAAACCCATGGCCATTCTGATCACATTGTAGACACGTTACCTTTGGCCCAGCGTACCGGCGCTAAGGTCATTTCCAACTTTGAAATAATGACCTGGATCACCGGCCAGGGTCACGAAAACTGCCATCCGATGAACACCGGTGGCGGCTACAATTTTGCCTTTGGCCGGGTGAAGATGACCCCGGCGCTGCACAGTTCCGGTTTGCCGGATGGCACGTATGGCGGCGATCCGGGCGGTTATTTGCTGACGGTTGACGGGTTGCAGATTTACCTGGCGGGGGACACGGCGCTTTTCTCGGACATGGCTCTAATTGGCGCGGCCGGTCTTGATCTGGCGGTCTTGCCCATTGGCGATAATTTCACGATGGGGCCGGCAGATGCGTTGGCGGCGCTGGCTTATCTGAAACCCAAAGTGGTTATTCCCTGCCACTACAACACCTGGCCGCTCATTGCTGCCGATGCGGAAGCCTGGGCAGACCAGGTGCGGCAGGAGACCGATGTCCAGCCGGTGGTTTTGGACATTGATGAGACGTATGAGCTATAAACGCGGGGTTGGCAAACGGCCGTCTCCGTAAGATCATCTGCAATTGATAAATCATATGGTGAGGGCTGGCTGCCAAAAGCAGCCAGTCATTATTTTTGTAGGGCGATTTACAAAATCACCCTACAGTAGCAAAGGAGCATACGATGAAATTTAAACAATTACGCTGGATATTTGTATTCGTTTTACTGTTGAGCATGTCTTCATTGGCGTGTAGTTTATTTGGCGGTGGAGATGAGGAGGCTACGGCCGTACCCGTCACCGAGAATGAGGCGGCCCCTGTTGAAGCCGAGGCAGAAACGGCCGACCAGCCAGCCCCAACCAGCCCGCCAGCCGCCACAGAAGCACCCGCGCCCGTGGAGGAAGAAACGGCCGCTTCTGACACTGAGACCGCTTCTGATGCAGAAGCAGTTCCCCAGGCGCTGGAAGTGAACAGCCTGGCTGGCGAACCGGATTTTGCCGCCTACCTCATGACCATGGACATTGCCCTTACCAGCCCGGATGAGTCGGGGGAAGATGTGACGCAGACAGTGACGGCCGAGATTCTCCGTACCACTGATCCCAATGCAACCAGGATGAACATGCAGTTTGAGGGCATGGAAGGGGCGGATGAGTTTGGAGAAACCACGTTCATTCAAACTGAAGAAGCCAGTTACATGATGATTCCCGGTATGGGCTGCATCAGCGCGGGCGAGGGAGAAACGGCCGAAAACCCATTTGCCGATCTGACAGACACCAGCGCTTTTCTGGAAGAAGTGGGCAATGCTGATTATGTAGGCGAAGAGACGATCAATGGCGTAGAAACCTTGCACTACACTTTTGACCAGGCCGCTTTCATGCAGGAGGATGCCGACATTGAGTGGGCGGAGGGCCACGTTTACATTGCCAAAGATGGCGGCTACATGGTTCGCTTTGTCATGGATGGTGAAGGGGCTTTGGGCATGGCGATTGCCGGTGAGGATCAGCCGGGCACAATGCACCTGGAATTAAATATCGAGCCGATTGACGAACCGGTAACGATTGAGATTCCGGCCGAGTGTGAAGGCGGGGCGGCAGAATCAGAGTATCCGGTACTGGAAGATGCGGCCCAATTCACGATGTTTGGCGGCATCATTTCTTATGTTACCCAGACACCTTTTGCCGATATTTTGTCGTTCTATGACAGCGAGTTGTCCGCCGAGGGTTGGGTGAAGGATGAAGCCGGGTCTTTTGTCGTGGAAAATTCATCGGCCATTGTGTCCTACATGAAAGATGGACAGACATTAAATATCACCATCGGCACTGATGATGACGGGCAGACGTTCTCGATTGTGATTTTTGGGGATGAGTAAAGAAAGGTAGACATTTTCCCGGAAACTCTACAGTTTCCGGGAAAATGATATTCTTTACGGGCCAACAATGATTTCGGGGGAGAAGAGGCTGACACGGCCGTTGCCATCTACAGAAGCCATACTAACCGCATACGTCACACCGGGATCAAAACCGCTTAGGGCCACGTTGCCTGCCTGCTCCCGGTTGACAAAGCGCAAAGGTGGGATTGTGTCTGACTCAATGGGGCGGAAGGCGATGGCGTAACCGGCCGCCAGCCGGTCCGGCGCCCAGGTGATCAGGTAAGTGCCCGGTTCGGCGGCGGGGGCAACGTTGGGTATGGGTGGCGGGGGTGGCGCGCCGGCGATGTTACCGGCGACGGCTACGACTAACTGCGTTACCTGGCGCAGGTAGTTGTAATCCAGTTTTTCCCAGGTGTCGCCGCTGTTGTGCTGGTTGCTGCGGTCTTCTTCTGATTCCACGAGGCGCACGGCCGTAATCCCCGCATCCTGAAAACTCATCTGATCCCCCCAACGGCCGTCCCGATCCCGCGCATCAACCCAGGAGAGGGGGAACTGGGGCACATACATCCCGTCCACCAATTCCATGTAGCGCACAAACTGGCGGTGCTGGGAACTGGACGGGCCGGGGGCAAACACCCGCACCGATTGGGGAATACCGGGCCGCCCGCCTATGATGTCCACGTTAATGTCCGCGTCAATTTGACGGCCGTTCAGCAATTGTTCCGAGACAAAATGAGAGCCACCATACCGGGCCTGTTCCTCACCGGACGTAGTGACAAACACAATGGTTTGATTCCACTCGCGGATGCTCATAATGCGGGCCAGTTCCAGCAGCAAAGCCACGCCGGAGCCATTGTCGTTGGCGCCGGGGGCATGGCTGGCGCCATCGTTGGGGTTTAACGGCCGTGAATCATAATGCGCCGTAATCACCAAAACGCCGGGATGCGGGCCGGTGCCAGGCAGGGTAGCCACGATGTTTTGCTGATTGTACGTCACCCCGTTGAGCACCACGGGAAACTCATCCAACTCTACCTGGAGAC
>JAJRTP010000071.1 GCA_024278255.1 Chloroflexota bacterium
TGGAGATTGGGAGAGTGGTAATTTGGGTAGGAAACGGCCGTCGCTGGGCATCCCGGAAGGGCCATATTTAGAAAAGGCTTCGGTTGAAGGATTGGCGCATTTCCGGCAGACGGCGGCAAAGCTGGCGGAAGCCGGGTACACAGTCAAATCCGTCCCCGTAATGGCTGATTTTGAGGAGATTTACGCCCGGCACAACCTGATTGTGGCGGCGGAAGCGGCGCGGGTGCATAAGGAATGGTACGCGCAGTACAAGGCGCTTTACCACTGGAAAACGGCCGAATTGATTGAACGCGGCCAAAAAATCAGTGGCGAACAGTTGGCGGATGCAGTAGCCGGCCGGGAAAAATTGCGGGAGGAGTTAACGGCCGTTATGGACACACACAACCTCGATCTCTGGCTTTCCCCCGCCGCCCCCGGCCCTGCCCCCGCCGGGCTGGACAGCACAGGCGACCCGGTGATGAACCTGCCCTGGACGCACAGCGGCCTGCCCACCCTCACCCTGCCCAGCGGCTTTAACGACGCCGGCCTGCCGCTGGGGCTGGAATTGAACGGCCGTTGGTATGAGGATGAGATGTTGTTGGCTTACGGCCGTCAGATAGAAGCCGCCATTAGCCGGTAATCACTCTGGCAATCAACCCGAAACAATCGAAAGAACATGCGTGTATTAACCTACAATATCCTTGACGGTGGTACCAATCGGGAATCGTTAATACTCGAAATTATCAAAGCAATTAACCCGGACATCGTTATGTTGCAAGAAGTTTTCGACTCAACACCATTAAAAAAGTTTGCGGCACATCTCGATATGCAACATTTTTTAGCTCGGGGAAATTCACACCGACATTTAGCTATCTTAAGTCGTTACCCCATTATTGAAGCACACAGTTTTCACCCTTTTCCCCCTTCACTCAAGTCAACCCTTTATGCTAAACTGGAGATTTCAGCAGACCATTTCATTCATGCGTTTGGCTTACATCTCGTGCCCCATCCTTTCATTACTTTTGAACTGTGGCGTAAATGGGAGAAAAATATCGCTTTACATCGAGCAGTCTCTTTTGTTTCTGAACCATGCTTTTTAGCAGGAGATTTGAATGCGATAGCCCCAGGTGATAAACCCCATACCCAGTCATGGCCCAAGCTACTTAAGCTGATGCTGACATTACAAGGTGGACGATTGTTTCATTATGCGATCCAGGGAATCTTGTCGCACGGTTTCGTGGATTGCTACAGATCAGTACACCCAAAAGATCACGGATACACATTACCAACAGGTTCACCCACAACTCGTCTTGACTATATCTTTGCTAACCACGTACTTCACAATAGTCTGAAGACGTGTAGTATAATCTGCGAATCAATTGAAACGCAACAGGCGTCAGATCATTACCCACTTATGGCGGAATTTAGTATATGAAATATTTGGCTCTCGGCAGCTTGTATACCACACTCGTTGCCACTGACGGGCTGCACTGCATCCACTTGGTAAAATGTACGCGATATGGGCGAGCGAAGTACTGTCCATAGCGCTGAAAATTGGAGAAACAACATGATTGCTTACGAAATACGACAAGGCGCTTATTACGATTCTGTGGTCTTGATGCAGTTACAAAAATCACTGGCGGAACTGGATGGTGTGGTAGACGCCGGTGTGGTGATGGCTACAGAAGCCAACCGGGACGTGCTGGCCGCCAGCGGGATGCTGCCGGAGGGCGTAACGGCCAAAGCGGACGACCTGCTCATCGTGGTCAAGGGAGAAGACGAGGCGGCGGCGCAGGCGGCGTTGGCCCAGGTAGATGCGCTGCTGAAACGAAAGCAGTCCAGCACGGCGCAGGATTTTCGGCCTAAGAGTCTGGCAACGGCCGTCACCCAACATCCCGACGCTAAATGGGTCCTCATCTCCGTGCCGGGGCGGTATGCGGCGGGTGTAGCGGAAGAAGCCCTTGATTTGGATCGGCACGTTTTCCTCTACAGCGACAACGTATCTCTGGCAAACGAGATTAAACTAAAGGAAAAAGCGCGGGAGAAGGGATTGCTGGTCATGGGGCCGGATTGCGGTACGGCCGTCATCAACGGCATCGGTCTGGGATTTGCCAACCGGGTGCGGCGGGGCAATATCGGCTTGGTGGCGGCATCGGGTACCGGCTTGCAAGCCGTCAGCGCCGAGGTTCACAATCTGGGCGGCGGTATCTCCCAGGCCATCGGCACCGGCGGCCGGGACGTAAAGGCGGACGTAGGTGGCATCACCGCTCACCAGGCGTTCGATTTGCTTAACCGTGACCCGCTTACTGACGTCATCGTCCTCATCTCCAAGCCGCCGTCGGACGCAGTAGCCAGTTCCCTGCTCCGTGCCGCGCAAAAGGCGGACAAACCGGTCGTGGTCAACTTTATCGGTTACGCCCCGCCGGGACGCCGTTTGGGCAACCTGCTCTTTGCTTCCGGCCTGAGCGACGCGGCGGAACACGCTGTTTTACTGAGTAATGAAGTGGCGGCCGTTTTGCCGGAACGACGGCCGTTGCAAGGCTGGCTGCGGGGGCTGTTCTCCGGCGGTACGCTGGCCTATGAGATGCTCCTGGGGCTGCAATCCGTCCTCACGCCCCTCTACAGCAACATCCCCATCCGGCCGGAGCAAAAGCTGGCCGATCTGATGACCAGCCAGGCGCACACCATCCTGGATTTGGGCGAAGATGAGTTCACCCAAGGCCGCCTGCACCCCATGATGGACAACGATTTGCGCCTGCGCCGCCTGCACCAGGAAACGGCCGATCCCGACGTGGACATTATCCTGCTGGACGTGGTGCTGGGTGAAGGGGCGCATCCCGACCCGGCGGCGGAGCTGGCTCCAGCCATCGCGGAAGCGCGGCGTGCCGGTAAGCGGGTAGCCGCCATCGTCGTCGGCACGGAAGACGATCCGCAAAACCTTGACAACCAGATTGAACGGCTGGCGGCAGCGGGGGCGCAGGTGTTCCCCACCGTCAACGAGGCGCTGGATTACGTCTACAACCGGCTGCCCGCGCCGGAAATGGCTTTCCGCCCCGTGCCGTTGGCCGATTTCAGCCAGGATGGGCTGACGGCCGTTAACGTGGGCGTGGAATCATTTTACGAGAGCATCAAGGCACAAGGGGGTACGGCCGTGCAGGTGGATTGGCGGCCTCCGGCCGGCGGCAATGAAAAGCTGATGGCGATTCTGGCAAAAATGAAGCAAAGCGGCTGACCCATCATGCCCAGCAGTAACGGCAACTTACTCACCCTGCCCCTTTGGGTGCAATCCCTGAATACCATCGGCAGCGGCCTGGAAAAAATCGGGTGGCAGCCGGTCAAGCTCACCTCCGAATCTATCTGCGCCGCCGCGCAAAAGAAAACTGGTCTGGCCGACTTTGGCGGGCCGGTATTTTGCCAGCGTTTGAGCGAGGGGTTGCAAGCTATCCTGGCCAGTCCGCATACCAATTTGAGCCTGCTGGGGCAAATCGGTCTGCGGATGGAACTGATCCGCCACGCAGAAATCCGGCTGCGCACCATCCATTACCACCAACAATACCCGGAAATCGGCCGGCTGCGTTGGGAACGCCCCATCTTTATTACCGGACTGCCCCGCACCGGCACGACGCTGCTGCACAAGTTGCTCTGCCAGGACCCGGCGGTTCGCGTACCCTATTTTTGGGAATTACTCATGCCCGCGCCCCTTTCCCCCACCGACACGGCGGACAACGATCCCCGCATCAAGCTGGCCCAAACCCGGATGCGTCAGGCCCGCTCCCTGACTAACAAATATGATCACATCCATCCGCTTGACGCGCTGGCGCCGGAAGAATGTTTCTTTATGATGATGGCGCCCAATATCATCAGCCGCGCTTATGTTCCCGATTATGTCAAGAAATTACATAATCGCGGTATGGAAATTGATTACCAATGGTATTTTGAACAACTGCAAGTGATGCAATGGTACAATGGCCACGGCCGTTACGTTTCCAAAACACCGATGCACCTTTTCGGCCTGACAGAACTGCTGGCGTTGTTCCCGGACGCCGCCATTATCCAAACCCACCGCCGTCTGGATGAGACGATACCCTCGTGGCTCAGCTTGATGAGCATTAACCATTTGCTGCATGAGAAGCGCCTGGCGCGGGAAGATGTGGCCCGGTATTGGCTGTTCGTCTGGGGAGAAACGCTGGAACGAGCCACGGCCGTGCGTCAACAAGCCGACGCCTCCCGTTTTTATGATTTGCGCTATACCGATCTGATTGCCGATCCCATCGCCAGTGTACAAGCCATTTACGGCCATTTCGGTTACAATTTAACGCCAGAAGCGGAAAGCAACATGCGGCGCTGGCTGGTTGAGGACAGGAAGAAACGGCCGTCCACTCCCCATCATTACACACTGGCCCAATTTGGCCTCACCCGCCAACAAATCAGGGACAGCTTTCCCACTTACATTAAAAAGTTTGCCGTAAAAACGTAACACAAAAGGAGTGTATGATGATAGATATAGACCAAGCCA
>JAJRTP010000072.1 GCA_024278255.1 Chloroflexota bacterium
AGAGGTTCTGTATATTCATTGAACTCGCCAACGCGCAGTCCTGTGACTGCACGGAAAACTACTGGGTGCTTTTTTAATCTTGTATATCGAAATATCATGTCTCTATCCTAGAGCATGTTTTATTATGAAACAAATCTACTATTTTCCCGGAAACTCGCGGTTTCCAGGAAAATTATCCCGCATGACCACCCTCATCCATTTTCACAAAATCGTTGATTACCAGACAGTTATTGTCACCCTGCTGGCTTTGGCCGGGGTGTGGATTTCCCGCCAGCTTGACATCACTTTTGATTTACCGACTAATCTGATAGGTATTGCCATCATCTTTCCCCTGGTCTTTTCTATTGCCGGGGCTTACCGGCAGCGGGAAGATGCCCTGAAAAGTTTTGCCAGTATTAAAGGCCACGCCATCGCCCTCTACTACGCGCACCGGGATTGGCCGCCGCAGGATAATGAGGTTCATGCCCAGCGGGGCGCGGCGTTGACGCGGCAGTTGTTTGCCGCCATTGCCACATATTTCTCGGACGGCCGTTCCGTGTTAACCGATGCTGACTCTTTGCCTCAGGTGTACGCTGTTTTTGACGAATTTTCCCAATCACATGAACTGCTGCGCCAGGGCGGCGTAACGAGTGGGGAAGTTTCGCGGGCCAATCAATCTTTGCGGGCTATGATGATTGAGTTTGAAAAGATGCACAATGTGGGCCGTTATCGCACACCGGTGGCTCTGCGGGCGTACAGCCGTATGTTTATCAATTTGTTCCCCATTATCTTCGCTCCCTTCTTTGCCAGTATTGGTTATCCTGAATACCCTATAGCCGGATATGTGGTGGCTTTTCTGTATAGTTTTGTCCTGGTCAGTCTGGACAACATCCAGGATCAGTTGGAGAACCCGTATGACGGCGTGGGGCCGGATGATTTGCATCTGGACATTGGCGATTTGTATATGGATGTGGTGGAACGGCCGTAACCCCCACTTTCTCCCCCACATTTGTAACCTGTCAGACTGTCCCCCATAACTTTCCCCGCTAAAGTCCCTGTAGAACGATTTTCCAAATCGTTCAATTTCGATTAGAAAAATCGCGTTACAATGAGGCGGCTTATGATCAAGCAGATAACATTAGGGTTGGCGCTGGTAATTATTTTGGCAGCTTGCGGCGGGGCGGCGGAACCAACGGCCGTTCCCCCACCCACGTCAGAATTACTAAGGCAGGTCGGTATGATAGATTATTACGAGATGACATTGGCGGATGGCACGGCCGTAACCTACGGCGTCGTGCTGCCCGATAACTACGAAGCGAATGAGACGTACCCTGTCCTCTTGGCCTTGCCGCCCGGCCCGCAAACCGAAGACATGGTAGCGGCCGGCGTCGAGGGGTATTGGGGCGCAGAGGGGCAAAAACGGGGCTGGGTGGTGATTAGTCCGGTAGCGCCAAACGGCCGTCTCTTTTTCCAGGGTTCCGAGAGCATTATGCCCGAATTTCTGGAGCGTATGGCCCAACTATATCCGCCCGAAGGGGGCCAGTTTTACCTGGCTGGAGTGAGCAATGGCGGCATCAGTGCTTTTCGGATAGCCACTGCGCAGCCAGAACTGTTTCGGGCCATTGTCGTCTTGCCTGGTTTCCCCCAGTCTGCCGATTTCCAGCAGCTTGATAAGCTGACCGGCATTCCCGTGTCCATGTTTGTCGGCGAGCGGGATACGCAGTGGATTCAGAGTATGGAAGCGGCTCAGGCTGAACTCACCCGTTTGGGCGGTGAGGCCACGCTGGAAATTGTGCCCAATGAAGGGCACGTTATTCAAAGTTTGGTGGGAGGGGAGCGGTTATATGATTGGCTGGAGTCGCACCGGTAAGAGTGAATTTTTACCGCAGAGGCGCAGAGGAAGCAGAGGATTTCTCTTTGTAGATGCCTTCACGTTCTCTGCGTCTTCGCAGTTCATACCTTTTATTCAATTTCTGCCAATTCCAGCCAGCGTATTTCGGCCGTTTCCAGTTCTTCCTTGACGGCCGTCAATTCTTCTGCCAATGACGCCATCTTTTTGTAATCGCGGCCACTTTGGTTGATGGCTTCTTCCAGGGCGTCTTTTTGGCTTTCCAGGTCGCTGATGCGGCTTTCCAGAGCGGCCAGTTCCTGTTTTTGCTTCCACGTGAGTTTGGCTTTGGGGGCGGACGGCCGTTTCTCTTTCACTGGCTTTTTCTTGACTGGCGGCGGGGGCGCTGCCTCTTCCTCGCGCAAACGACGGTACGTCTCATACGGCGTCGGGTAGCGCGTACCCAAAACGCCCGCCTCGAAGCTCATTAGAAAATCCACATTCCGGTCTAAAAAGTAGCGATCATGGCTGACGACGACCAGACAGCCTTGAAAATGATCCAGAAACTGCTCCAATACTGTCAGCGTTTGCACGTCCAGATCATTCGTCGGCTCATCCAGGAAGAGAACGTTGGGCTGGTGGATGAGGGTGCGCAGCAGGTAGAGCCGTCGCCGCTCACCCCCGCTCAGGCTGCCAATTTTGGCCTGTTGTTCCGGCCGGCTAAAGAGGAACCATTCCAGCATTTTTGCCGCTTCTACCCGCTGCCCGTCCTGGGTACATATGAGGGGCGCAGTGTCGTTGATGTAATCAATCACCCGCATCTCCTCGCGCAGCCCCATACTTTGCTGGTCGTAGTAGCCTAAGTGGACGGTTTCGCCCCACTCGATACTGCCTGAATCCGGCTCTGTTTTGCCCGCCAGAATATCCAGGAAGGTGCTTTTGCCCGCGCCGTTGGGGCCGATGATGCCGATGCGGTCGCCGGGGTTGAG
>JAJRTP010000073.1 GCA_024278255.1 Chloroflexota bacterium
ATGCAGGTTCATGCATCCGGCGGCTTTTATCCTATGACAAAATCAAGCAGAAAACGTAAAATCAGTGACGAAGCCATTGTAGAAACCATCCTGCAAATGTGCGCCGCCGCAGGTACAGAAGATCAGGTAAGGCCGGAAGATGTGGCCATCGAGCTATACCCGGAAAACTGGCAATCCCTGACCAAACGCATCCGCCTGACCGCCCGACAGTTGACTGAGGCCGGGCATATCGAAATTCTCCGCAAAGGCCAGCCGGCCGATCCCAACGATTTCAAAGGCGTATACCGCTTGCGTATCCACGAAACCTTCTTCAATTCATAGCGCGGTTTGTTGCTACCAGGAGGTGATATGGCGATAAATTCTTTAGCCGATGTGGCGGCGATTGAACAAATCATTCTGGAAGGACATGGCATCCCGGCCAACACCTATGAATCGCTGCAATTGGGCGCCGGTATAAACCCGCATCGGATAGCCTTGCGCTTCTTTTTGCAAGGTGCGGCTTACAATGATGAGGTCATTTACACTTATGAGGATTTGCTCTACCTGATTACCCAGGCGGCCAATATGTTTTACGATCTGGGTGTGGGCAAGAATGACGTGGTATCTATGCTTTTGCCCAATGTGCCTCAGGCGCTTTTTACGCTTTTTGGCGGGCAGGCTGCCGGCATTGTCCAGCCGCTGGCTACGTCGCTGGAGGCCGAAGCGTTGGCGGAAAGGCTGCGGCAGGCCGGGACAAAGGTGTTGGTGACGATGGCCCCGTTTCCCGGCGCGGATTTGTGGCAGCGGGTGGAGGCGATTGCGGATGACGTGCCCTCGCTGGAGACGATTCTGCGGGTCGATTTGACGCATTATCTGGGGCGGTGGCACAGGTGGGGGGCGAAGTGGCTGAACCGGCGGGTGTCTAAACCTAAAGTCAAGGCGCGAGTGCTGGATTTTGGCGAGACGGCGCGGCGCTATCCGCCAGACCGGCTCATCAGCCAGCGTATTATTCGTTCCGGGGATGTGGCTTCTTATTTTCAGGTGGCAGAGGGGGACACGGCCGTAACCACTCACTTCAACCACGTCTACACCGCCTGGGCAGCCGCCCAAAATATCGCCACTGGCGACCGAGAAACAGACGCCGACCACGTTTTCTTTGGCGGCTTGCCCTTGTACCAGTTGGATGGGTATTTATGGGGCGCGCTGCTGCCGTTCAGTTTGGGGGCCACGCTGGTTTTGGGCACGCCGCTCGGTTTTGCCGGGGATGAGGTGGCGGCGCACTTTTGGGAAATGGGGCAATATTACAAAATTTCTCGTTTTGCCGCGCCGCCTGACGTGATACAAGCCTTGCTGGATGTGCCGGTAGGTCAGGCCAAACTTGAATCCCTGGAATATGCCTTTTGCGATGGCGTGTTTCCGCTGGATTTGGCCGCGCAGTTTGAGGCGCAGACCGGCGTGCGTGTTTTGCCGGGATATTGGTTGGCGGCCGGCAGCGGTCTCGCGGCCGTCAGCCCGGCAGCGGGGGAGATGCGGTCAGGGTCCGTGGGTTTGCGGCTGCCGTATGAGGAGATGCGCGTGGTGGTTTTGGGGGAAGACGGCCGTTACCAACGAGACTGCCAACCCAACGAAACCGGCGCCATCCTCCTGCGCGGCCCCAACGTCGCGGCGGAAGACGGGCTGGATTTAGGCGATGGGCAAGGCAACTGGCTGCTCACCGGCGATACCGGCTGGCTGGATGCGGACGGATATTTGTACCTCGGATGAGTACAGCGAATTTGGGAAAAACGAAATGCGCCGGCCGAGTTAATACAGGCAGATTCGTTGATTCCACAATTCGTTGTACTCTTCGCCAGAGCAATTTCACGGGTGCGTAAATTGAATAAGCCCCCATTTACCGTTCACCAGCCAGTCCGCTTCCTTTTCGGCCAACGCTTCAGCCTGACCGGACGGCAAACCGGCAATCACTTCCGATTTGCAGGTGCGCAGGAAGAGAGCGGGCGCTGGCAGGTAGCTGACAATCTGCGCGAAGGGGGTGTCGGCCGGCCAGTGGACGTCACCCAGGGCGCGGCGGTAGTTGGCGTCGCCCTTACTGATGATCAGGTGGGCTGGGGCCAACTCTTGGCGCAGGCCGTCCGGCATTTGCCACAGGGGGAGGGGGGACGTCCAGAAGGGGTGAGTAACGGGATGGAAACGGCCGTCCACCATATACCCCGTCAATCTGTCTGCCAACGCCTGAATGTCGGGTTGGGGACGGCCGTTCAGGAAAACCAGCGTTTGCAGCACGTCATGCGTCGTGGCGTCCGAGACAAAGGTAGGGTGCAACTTGACGTGAAAATGAACCGTACCGGCTTTGCCCGTCGTCAGCAGATAATCGGCCAGCACCAGATCGCTCACCAGTTCCAGTCCGGCATTGTCTACAATAAAATCTACCCGGATATTTTCCGATTTGTTGAGCAGGGACAAAACAGCGGCCCGGTCATCCACCAGCGTGTGCGCCAGCCGGAGAGCATCGCTGGCATGGCCCGGCATGGTGGCGTCATCTACCGACCACATGCTCAAGTCTACCTGGTTGCCCCACAAATCAGCCAGCAGCCAGTGGGATAGTTGGCTGGGCTGCCAACCATTTTTCAGAGAAAAGGTTAATTGTTGACATAAGGTAAAGATAACATCGTTGTGTCGCTCTAATCCCTGCTCTTTTTGGTAAGTGAAGGGGTCAAAGCCGGTGGCAAAATAATCTACCGCTTCGATGATGCGCCGGTAGAAGTAGGTTTCGGCGAAAAACCAGGGCGGTTGCAGCCAGTCTTGTCCGGCGTAGAGGGCGATCCAGCTTTGCCATTGCGTGTAGTCGGGGGCGTGGGTGTCGGTTAACGGCCGTATCTTCCCGTAAGGTATCTCCGCCAGCAGCGCTTCCATGCGGGTAGTGGCAGCGGCCGTCAGCTTGTTTTCCGCCAACACCCGCCTGGCAATGTTGGGAAATCGCTGTTTGATGGTATATTCAGTAAAAGTTCCCGTGTCTGTGCCGCGCAATGGGGCGGGAACGGGTAAGTTTGGTTGATAATTCATTATTTGTTCCGTATTGCGTACTGCGTATTACGTAAATTGTACCCGAATTACGCAATACGCAATACGCATTACGCAATACGCATCACATTCCATGAATCGTTTGAAGTCGTTATTCATTTCTCTGTTGGTATTTACGGCCGTTCTCATTGCCGGGTATTCTATCTGGAAATTTGGTACCGGTGGTAGTTGGGGCTGGTTGGGTGTGACGCTGACGGCCGTACCCGTTGTTCTCTATTTCCTCAATCTGTATCATTACAAAACACCCCGTACCAGTGAAAATTTAACACCGCTGACTATTGTCATTGACATTGGTGTATTGCTGACGTTGTACAGCCGTTACCAGGGCGTCAGCGAACCGGGCGTCGTACCGCTGGCCCTGCTCATGCTGATTGGCTGGACGGCTTATGTGCATTGGTACTCCAAACTGAAACGTCCCGATGCCCCCAAACTGGCTGTTGGGGAAAAGCTGCCGGACGTGACTTTGTATGACGTGAACGGCCGTCCCGTGCCAACGTCTGATTTTGCCGGACAAAAAGTTCTATACCTCTTCTACCGCGGCAACTGGTGTCCCTTCTGCATGGCCCAAATCCGGGAGATTGCCGGGCAGTATCGCCAATTGGCCGAGCGCAATGTTCAGGTTGTCCTCGTCAGCCCGCAGCCGCAGGAGAAAACGGCGGGATTGGCCCGAAAGTTTGACGTGCCCCTGCGTTTTCTGGTGGATAAGGACAATGCGGCGGCGCGTCAACTGGGAATTGCTCACGAATACGGCATCCCCGCCGGGTACGAACTGCTGGGGTACGATGCGGAGACGGTTTTGCCGACGGTATTGTTGGTGGCTGAAAACGGCCGTATCCTTTACGCCGATCTCACCGACAATTACCGCATCCGCCCCGAACCGGCTCAATTCTTGCGCGTGCTGGATGAAGCGGAGACGGGCGAGGCCGGTTCATCGTTGACCAGCAGTTGAAACACGTCTGGCCGGGCGTAATGTCCCGTCACGTCAAAATCCAGCTTACCCCGCGCCACCTCTGCCATGTCCAGGTCGGCATACAAAATGCCTTCCTCGTCCCACAAAGGCCCGGCGATTATTTCCCCCAATGGATTGACAATGACGCTGCCGCCGTGACATAGCACCTCTGGCTGGTCAGCCAAATCCTCAATGCCCGGCAAATTGGCCGGATACATCGCCTTCGTCACAAACTGGTTGCAGCCCAGGACAAAACAGCGGCCTTCCAGGGCAATGTGGCGCATGGTGGCCTGCCAGCTTTCCCGCGCGTCGGCGGTCGGGGCCAGGTAAATTTGCACCCCTTTGCCGTACAGTGCCATGCGGGCCAGCGGCATGTAGTTTTCCCAGCAGATGAGGCCGCCGATTTTGCCGTATTCGCTGCCAATGACGGTCAGGGTGCTGCCGTCCCCTTCGCCCCAGATGAGGCGCTCAGCGGCGGTGGGTTTGAGTTTGCGGTGTTTGCCCAGCAGACGGCCGTCCGGCCCAAAGTAGAGCAGGGTGCAGTAGAGCGTCCCGCCGCTGAACTGGCTGTCCCGCTCAATCACGCCAATCGTTACATACGCCTTTGCTTGCCGCGCCGCCTGCCCGATTTGCTCGGTGACGGGGCCGGGCACGTCAATGGCCCCGGCCCAGTATGCTTGCCACGTTTCCCGCCCCTCCGGGCTGCGGCTGCCCACGACGGTGCCAAAGCTGAGGCCGCGCGGGTAGCCGGGGATGAATGCTTCGGGGAAGAGGATGAGATTGGTTTGCTGGACGGCGGCTTCGGCAATGAGGCCGCACGCTTTTTGTGCCGTCGCCTCAGCGTCGAACATGATAGAGGCGGCCTGGACGACGGCCGTTTTCACTGTAGGAAATTTCATTGGTTAAATCCGTCCCCATCCTGAATGAATTCCAGGCGATTGCCAAAGGGGTCGCTGGCATAGAAACGGTGGACGTGGGGTACGGCCGTATCCGCCGCCACTTTCACCCCCGCCGCCAACAGCTTCTGCCGTAGCCCTTCCAAATCCGACACAATAAATGCGGGATGTGCCTTCCCCGCCGGGACGAAATCCGGCGTTACCCCCAAATGAATCTGCACCCCGTTCCCGGCAAACCAGCAACCGCCCCGCACTCGCAGCGGTTCCGGTTTGGGCATCTCGGCCAGCCCCAGCAAGCCGTCATAAAACTGGCGTGCCGCCGCCTCACCCCCGGCCGGCATCGCCAACTGCACATGATCCAGCCCTAATATCGCCATCACAAATTCTCCAATGAGACTGCAATAGCGTCATCTTTCTCTTTAGCCAATCGTTCCCGAATCATTTTGTCCAGTTTATAATCTTCAATCAGTTTCAACATATTTTCGTAAACGTCGGCCGGAACCAGATAAACAAAGGGGCGGTTATCATACAAAATGACAACCGGTTCGCCATTAGCTTCTTCCAACAAGGCCAGCGGATCTTTTTGCAGTTCCGATATACTGGCCGCAAGTGGAGAAAGTATCATTTCCATATTGTCCTCTCCCGTAAAACGATTTTGCAAATCGTTCAATTGGGCGATTTACAAAATCGCCCGACAAAAATTCGTTCCTTCCCCAATTCGTTGTCATCTACCGCGTCAACTTGCGATACGTAATCCGGTGCGGCCGTTCTGCAGCATCCCCCATCCGTTCCTTGCGATCCTTCTCGTAGTCGCTGTAGCTGCCGATGAACCAGTACGCCTCACTGTCGCCTTCAAATGCCAGAATATGCGTCGCTACCCGATCCAAAAACCAGCGGTCATGGGAAATGATAACGGCCGAACCACCAAAACTGTTCAGCGCCTCCTCCAGCGCCCGCAGTGTGTTCACGTCCAGATCATTGGTCGGTTCATCCAGCAGGAGCAGGTTGGCCCCGGATTTGAGCGTTTTGGCCAGATGCACCCGGTTGCGCTCCCCGCCGGACAGATCGCCCACCTTTTTTTGCTGGTCGCTGCCGCTGAAGTTGAAACGGCCGACATACGCCCGCGAATTCATGCGCCGCTGACCTAACTGTATCGAATCCTGCCCGTCTGAGATTTCTTCCCAAACGGTCTTGTCCGGGTCCAGCGTATCCCGGCTCTGGTCTACGTAAGCCAGTTCTACCGTATCGCCTACACGCAGTGCGCCGTCGTCCGGCTGTTCCTGGCCGACAATCATGCGGAAGAGAGTAGTTTTACCGGCCCCGTTTGGCCCGATCACTCCCACAATAGCTCCCGGCGGGATGTCAAAGGTTAGATTTTCATAGAGGAGGATGTCGTCGTAAGCCTTGCGTACTCCTTCGCTCCGCACCACAATGTCCCCCAAGCGCGGCCCCGGCGGGATGTAAATTTCCCGCTCCTCGTTAGCCCGCTCAAAATCGTCGGCCAGCAGTTCGTTGTACTGGTTGATACGCGCTTTCGATTTGGCCCGCTTGCCTTTGGGCGTCATGCGAATCCACTCCAACTCGCGCTGTAGGGTACGGGTGCGGGCGGAGGCCTTCTTTTCTTCGCGGGTCAACCGGTCTTGCTTTTGTTCCAGCCAGGAGGAGTAGTTGCCTTTCCAGGGGATACCCCGGCCTCTGTCCAGTTCCAGAATCCAGCCGGCCACGTTGTCCAGGAAGTAGCGGTCATGGGTGACGGCGATGACGGTGCCTTTGTAGTTTTGCAGATGGCGTTCCAGCCAAGCGACTGATTCGGCGTCCAGATGGTTGGTCGGCTCGTCCAGGAGGAGGATGTCCGGCTCTTGCAAAAGGAGGCGGCAGAGGGCCACGCGCCGCCGCTCGCCGCCGGATATGATGGAGACCGGCGTATCGCCGGGCGGGGTGCGCAGGGCATCCATGGCCAGTTCCAGGCGGCTGTCCAAGTCCCAGGCGTTCATGTGGTCCAGTTTGTCTTGCAATTTACCTTGCTCTTCGATGAGAGTGTTCATCTCCTCATCGCTCATCGGTTCGGCAAATTTCATGTTGATTTCGTCGAATTGGCGCAGGGCTTCCACAATTTCCTGCGCCCCTTCTTCCACTACTTCGCGCACGGTGCGGCTTTCGTCCAACAGTGGTTCTTGCTCCAGAAAGCCGATGGTGTAACCGGGGGCGATGACCGTTTCACCGATGAAATCTGTGTCTGCGCCGGCCATGATGCGCAGTAGGGTGCTTTTACCTGCGCCGTTGAGACCCAGGACGCCGATTTTGGCTCCGTAGAAGTAGGAGAGGGAGATGTCTTCCAGTATTTTTTTGTTAGGCGGGACGATTTTGCCCACGCCAATCATCGAGTAGATGATTTTTTTGTCGTCACTCATGGTTCACTTGCCTTTTTTATTGGGGATGGTGTGTATGTGGCGGGGATTATACCACACCGGGGCGGGGAAATTTATGAGGATTTTTGTGATGCGTAATGCGTGATGCGTGAAGACGTGTCACGTATCACGCATTACGTTTTTACGGTTGGGGTCAGTCGGCCGCTATTGGGGGTTGGTTAACGGCCGTATCCACCCCAAACGGATTTGCCTGTAACAAATGCCCGGCCACGGCCGTTGCCATCTGCCACAGGAACAACTGCCCGCCCACGTCCAGCGGGTCTTCCAGGTGTAGGGTAATGACTGGCTGACCGGCGTCAATCAGCGCTTGTACGGCCGTATCGTGCATCGTGTCGTGCTTCAGGCGCAGGTGGATGAAGCAGCGATCATCCCCGTAGCTGTCCGGCGCGCCGATCACCTCGCCCGTGATGGGGGTAAGGTTGGGCAGGCCGGCCAGCAACTGCGCCGCCCAGTCGCCCAATCCGGCAATGGCCAGAGAAGTGATGAAGGTGATCTGGGTACGGCCGTTTCGGGCCATCACCCCCAACGCCGTGCCCAATTTAACCGCCAGATTGGTTTGGGCCAGATCGCCGTGGCAGATTTCCGTGTTCGCCGCCATGGCCGAAGCGCGGAAGAGCAGCGTTTCCAGGTCGGTCCCGGCCAACGCGGCCGGAACCAGGCCAAAGTAGGAGAGGGCGGCAAACGGTTCGCTGACGCGGGGGGCGTTGAGGAAGAGGTGGCGGAAGTTGTGCTGCACGGCCGTATCAATCCACACACTGCCCGGATCGGTAATTGCCATGAAATGCCGCCCCGCTTCTTCTTCGCCCAGGGTGACGGCCGTTTTCTGGTAGAGATGGTTAAACGCCGCCCACACGTCCTCCGTCTCCTCCTTTTCGGCGATGACAAAGAGGGTGCGGGCCAGATCAACCTGGTCGTCCAGTGTGGCGGCGTCGTCCAGTGTCGGTGTGAGTGTGCTGATTTCCAGCCAGGGGTAGGGCAGGTAGGGGGGCTGGGCCGGTTTGCCGAAGGTCTGGTAGAACAGATTGGCGGTTTGGCTGACGGCGGGCGAGCCGATGACGACGGCGCGGGTCAGGCCGTTGGCCGCCGCTGTTTGGGCCATCTGCCGCAGGCGGCCGATATTTTCGCGCATCACGGGCAGG
>JAJRTP010000074.1 GCA_024278255.1 Chloroflexota bacterium
ACGACAAACCGTTCCTCACCGGAGAACGATCCCCCGAAGGCTACTACTACACCCGCGCCGGTCTGGATCAAGCGAGCAGCCGCGGCCTGGCTTATGCGCCCTACGCGGACATCGTATGGTGCGAGACGGCCCATCCCGACCTGGAAGAAGCCCGCCGCTTTGCCGACGCCATCCACGAACAGTTCCCCGGCAAACTGCTGGCCTACAATTGCTCGCCTTCCTTCAACTGGAAGCTGAACCTGGACGAGACGACTATTGCCGTGTTCCAGAAGGAGTTGGGCAAGATGGGGTACGCTTTCCAGTTCGTCACCCTGGCCGGTTTCCACAACCTGAATGCGGGCATGTTCCAGTTAGCCAGCGATTACCGCGCCCGCGGCATGGCCGCCTACGCCGATTTTCAGGAACACGAATTTGATTTGCACACGGATTATGGCTTTGAGGCGATCAAACACCAAAGTTTTGTCGGGGCCGGTTATTTTGACGAAGTGCAGATGGTGATTGCCCAGGGGGAAACCTGCACGGTGGCCCTGGCCGGTTCCACGGAGGAGGAGCAGTTTGAGGAAGAGTTGATTGAGGAAGTGACGCACATGCACGCGCACGTGTAGACGTGTAGCGTGATGCGTATTGCGTATTGCGTGATTTGAATGGAGAGACGGCCGTAGGGATACGGCCGTCTTTTTCTTGCGGCGTAAAAATATCTGAAAACGCCCTGTGGATATGGCGACGCTTGCAGTTTGCCGCGATATGTTATAATTTGTCCAGGAAATGTTATGAAGATTTATCTGGATGTTTGTTGTTTGAATCGGCCTTTTGACGATCAATCACACGAACGTATTCGGCTGGAAGCAGAGGCGGTTACACTTGTTATAAAGCGTATGCAGACTGGCGATTGGCAGTGGATTAGCAGCCCGGTTGTTACGGCTGAAATTCGCCGGACACCAGATGAAGCGCGGCGTCAAGCTGTATTGGCGCTTGTTCAGTTGGTGGATCAGGAAATTGCCGTAACGCCGGCGATAAACAAAAGAACCAGGGAATTGACAGTAATGGGATTCAAGTCATTTGACGCTGCTCATCTGGCGTGCGCTGAAGCGGGGGCAGATGTTTTTCTGACGACGGATGATCGTTTATTGCGTGTGGCAGCGCGCCAAGCGGGTAAGCTTGAGGTGCAAACGGCAAACCCGTTGGCCTGGCTTCAGGAGAGATTATAATGATAGATGTAGATCGTATGACGCCAGTAGAAATTCAACGAGCCGGCTTGTCTGCTTTGGCAAAAGAACTGGGGCCGGTCGGGTTTATTCGCTTTATGCAGCAGTATGTATTAGGCAGGGGCAACTACACGGTTGATCGGCATCACTGGCTGGATGCCCTGGCGGTTGATGATGTATTGACGCTGGTGCAGGCGGAGCAGGAACAAGTAAATCGTCACAAGACAACTGCCTGAATCTCCATCTGACGTGACGGTTATTCATACCAACTCAATATCCAGAGACGGCCGTGAGGGATACGGCCGTCTTTTTGTTTTGACGCAATGTTAATACTCGTGCGTTATCCTACTCACATCCTGTAAACAAAAAATGAAAATCTACCGCAGGCTTTACGGAAGGATAACCTGTCCGGGAAAATCTGCGGTTCATATTTGAGGCAATAAAATGAGTCAATACGTAAAAGATGTTAACATGGCCGATTTCCAGCAATCGGTCCTCCAGCAATCCCGCACAGTGCCGGTGCTTGTCGATTTTTGGGCGCCCTGGTGCGGGCCGTGCCGCATGTTAAGCCCTACCTTGGAACGATTGGCGGCGGAGTATAACGGCCGTTTCATTCTGGCAAAAATCAATTCCGACAACAATCCGCAGCTTTCGGCGCAGTATCAGGTGCGGGGGATTCCGGCGGTAAAGGCGTTTATCAACGGCCGTGTCGTGGACGAATTTGTCGGGGCGCAGCCAGAACCGGTGGTGCGCCAGTTTTTGCAGCGCGTCCTGGCTCAGGCTCCTGCAGTGGCTGGCTCGAAACCCCAAGCGCAAAAAGCGGCCCCCAAAGACCCGACCGCCCGGCTGCGTCAGGCAGAAGAATATCTGCGGCAGGGGAATGGCTGCGGCGCGCAGCAGTTGCTCAACCAGTTCCCGGACTCGCCAGAGCAGGCCAAAGCCAAAAAGCTGCAACCTCTGGCAATCTTCTTGTGTGATGGTAATCAGGGCCGTCTCAGCGGCACGGAAGCGCAGGTAGCTAACGCTTTGCAGCGACGTGACTATTCTGCCGCGCTCTACCAACTGCTGACCAGCACGAACCAGGAAAACAACGCCCGCGCCCGCAGTGTCATTTACAGCATTTTTGCCCTGCTGGGGGATAATGATCCTCTCGTTCAGGCGTACCGGCAGCAGATGACGGTGTAGAGATTGGGAAAGAGTACAACAGATTGGGAAAGGAACAGATAATTCTTTCCCAATCTGTTGTAGCCATAGCAAAAATTATTTTCAATCACCACACCGACGCCGCCTTTTCCCTCTCCCAAACAGAGGTAAGGCACAGGTAACGGCCGTGACCTCCCGCCATAAAACGAAACACCACGTTAGCCCCTTCCCGCACCAGTTGTAACGAGTCCGGCTCTTCGCCCCATAATTGGGTGAGATACGGCCGTACAAAATCATAATCTGTTGTCACTTTTCCCCGTAATATTTCTCAAAGAACCAACTCCCCCCTTTCATTCCACGATCAGCACATTCTTTCCCTGGAGACACGTCGGCGGACAGTTGGGGCCGTTAGGCTGGACTGTCCGGTAGACTGGCTCGAAAGTCGTCCTCGCTGTTGTGACGCCATCCCGCTCAACCTCCACTGTAAGCATGACTTTTGTGACCGGGTAAAGGATGCGGATATTATCGGGAACGTTATAGCCCATGGAGTAGAGAGCGTTGCAGTCTTCTTCGATCACGCAATGTCCCGAGGCGCATTTGACCGGATCATCGGAGACTACGAAGAAGCAGGATTTTGTGACCTTACCCTCCGGAGTAAAGTGTACATCGTAGCGGCCTTCCGGAAAGCGCATGTCCGCTGGCCGTAGGATAAGCGTGTATCCATCATAACACCCTATTTCTGTACATTGCTGGGCCGGTACGGGTGTGGGCCAGGATAGCTGGGTGAATTGGCACCCTGCCAAGAAAACAATAGTAATCCCTACAATTAGCAAAACAACTTTTTCCACTTTCATAACGGAGACGCTCCGTAACTACTTGACAAAGAAAAATAGTCGCATAGTCCATAAAGTGATGCAGATTCCTCTATCCGATTAGTGTATCCATTATCTACCGACAACCACATTTTACAAATTGTTTACAGACGCATTGCAACTTTTTGGCATTCACCCTGTATCAATGGGTAGTAATGGCTTGTATGAGATTGGTTCAATCTTGGAGATTGAACCAATCTAACGGGAAGGTCAAAAATGGCTGACGTGTATACTGTTCTATTTATTGTAATCGGCATTCTGATTAGCGTGCCGGCTTTGCTGGTGGCTTTGAATTTGCTTATGCCCCAAGTGACGCAGCGAGCGGCGCGCCGCCTGGACCAGTCGCCGGGCAAGAGTTTTGCCGTGGGATTGCCGGTTACGGCCGTCATCCTCTTCTGGTCAATGGCAAATTTTGAATCCAACACGGGGCTGCTGCAAACCAGCGCCTTCATCATCCTCTTTCTGGGCATGATGCTTGGTTCCATCGGCGGCGCGGGGCT
>JAJRTP010000075.1 GCA_024278255.1 Chloroflexota bacterium
CGACAATCTCCGCGCCGAGGCCGCCATGCGCCTCACTCGCATTCAGTCGCCGCTTCGGACCTCCAGAAAAAAGCTTGCCACAAATCGGTGTTTTTCGCTATTCGTTGTTGTTAATGTACTCTTTCAATATACAAGAGCGCGGAGGACACGGAGATTTTTCTCCTGTACAAGCCTCCGCGCTCTTTGTGTTCTCTGCGGTTTTATAAGGTTTGTCAGCTCCGCATCACGTGTCACAATTCCGTTTTTCTTCCCCGGAAAAGAGACGCACGGGTAACGGCCGTCCTGCTTCGGGCGACCAGCGGAGGAGTTCCGGTACGTCGCTGTTGGGGATGTCGTCGTGGATGTGTTCCGGGACCAGGCGTAAGAAGGTGAGGTGGGCAGACGGCCGTAGCAGTTGTTCGGTCTCACTAAAAACGGGAATCCAGGAACCCGTGTTGATGTACCATTGGCGGTAATCCGGCTTGTTTGCCTCGTCTGAAGCATCCAGAAGTTCCAGTTTGGCGGCATGATCGTGCCCGAAAATATGATAACGGACGCTGCTTAAATCTGGTTGGGGGCGGCCGTTTAACAAACGGGCTACCTGGCCGGCGGCCGTGTATAAATATGGCTGCGTCAACAGCGAATTCACAGAATTAAAGAAGGCAGTACTGCCCCACAGCGAGACGAATATGAACAAAATCGAGACTGCAGCCAGAGCAAAATAACCATCAGCAATCCAGCGTATAACAAACAGAAGCAGCAATAGGGCCACAAGCAGCAGGCCAATGCTGGCAATCATGCGCCAGGTTGTGTTTTTACTTATTTTTTTGAGATTGGCCTGCGTGCCAAGCTGGATTTTCAGCAGCTTTTGCCGGAAGGGGTCAGGCGGGGCTTGGGCAGGCTGTTTGTGTTTTAGCTTGCTCCGGATTTGTTGCCGCGCTCGCCAGTATTCCGGGAAAATATCGGTGAAAAAGGTGACTGTTTCCATTGGGGCATTACGCATTAACCAAAAGGCGTAACGGGAAATAGGTTTCAGATTGTCAGCAAAGGGATGGATGTATTCTACGGGGTTGAAAAAGTAGCGCACAAAAAGTGAACCTTCCGGCAGCTCAATGACGTTTTGATTTTGGGGCAGTAGTGGTTTGTCGAAATTAGTGAAGGCGTTGGCCGGATCGTATTGGCAGCCGTGTTCGACGTAGAATAAATCGGGTTCGTAGAGGTGGAAAGGAGGAAATTGTACGGCCGTGCGCAGGATATTGGGGTTGAGTTCGGCCGACAGGTCATCATAGGCGGGTAGGGGGCATTCTGTGTCGTGATGATTGTGCCACTCCCGGTACGCTTCCGTCAGCAGCGTTTTCATGCGGTGTTGTACGGCCGGCCAGTACAACTCAATGTCGTGGTTTCCCTTCATGCAGACCAGTTCATTGCCTTCCTGCGCCAAAAACCAGGCCAACGCCTGAAAAAAGAGCGGATGACCGGCGGCAATCTGGTTCAACTTCCAGACAATCTCTTTGGATTGGGTGCCCAGGCCAAACTTGCAAACATTTGCCGACAAATCCTTGTAGCGGGAGGCGCCAGTTACCTTTTCCAGTTCGTCCCCTTCGGCCGGTAACGAAACAACCTGCAAAAAGTCGAAAATATCCCCGTTGATGATCAGTTTCCACGGTTTTTGGTAGAAAGAGGCTGCTTCCGGGTTCCGACTTAAAGCTGCGTGATAAGCGATGAACTGGGCAAAGACCCGATCCTCAAAAAAATCTTCATTGCGGTGGATTAGGCCGGTTTGAGGATCACGCCCTTCACTGAGGTGCAAATCGCTGACAAAAAGGTAATTGAAGTTTGTTTGGGTACTCATTCTTGTCTCTCCTTAAGGCCGGGAGAATGATCCAGTTTCTATAATTGCCGCGCAGAAGTGTTGAACACAGTTGATAAACGTAGGGAAAGTATATCATACTCGTGTATTGGCTGAAAAACAGCGTTCAGTTACAATTTTTCAAAGCGGCAGAGCGATTGCAACTATGCAACCTGCAACCTGCCACTTACAACTTTCAATAGAGGTGGATTCTGTGAAAAATATACTTGTGACCGGCGGGGCCGGCTTTATTGGCTCCAATTTTGTAATTTATATGCTCGATAAATATGATGATTACAATATCGTCGTGTATGACAAATTGACCTACGCGGGTAATCTGAATAACTTGCTGGACGTGTCGGATGACCCCCGCTATGTGTTTGTGCGAGGCGACATTTGCGATCCGGTGGCGGTGGAGGAGGCGATTCAGCAGTATGAGATTGATACGATTGTCAATTTTGCGGCGGAAACGCATGTGGATCGCTCCATTATGAGCCCGGATGCCTTTATCCAGACGGGCGTGTATGGCACCTATGTCTTATTGGAGGCAGCGCGCCGTTTGGGATTGGAGCGGTATCACCAGATTTCTACGGATGAGGTGTACGGGCATATTCCGCCCGGCTATTCCAGCGTGGAAACGGATAAGCTGGACCCGCGCAGCCCGTATGCTGCCAGTAAGGCCAGCGGCGATCTATTGGTTAATTCCTATTTCATCACCTACGATTTGCCAGTGACGATTACGCGCGGCTCGAACAATATCGGCCCGTACCAATACCCGGAAAAGGTGCTGCCGCTGTTTACGACGAATGCGCTGGATGATTTGCCGCTGCCGGTTTATGGTGACGGCCGTCAAATGCGCGAGTATCAGTATGTGGTGGATCATTGTGAGGCTATTGATTTGGTGCTGCACAAAGGCCAGTTGGGCGAAGCGTATAACATCGGCACCGGCGTGGAAATGGAAAATATGGAGATGGTGGAGATTATTCTGGACACGTTGGGCAAACCGCGCGATCTCATCCGCCACGTGAAGGATCGGGAGGGGCATGACCGGCGTTACAGCTTGAACATTGACAAAATTCGGGCGCTGGGCTGGGAACCGACTCATTCTCCGGCCGAGGCGGTGGCGAAAACGGCGCGCTGGTATCGGGACAATGAGTGGTGGTGGCGCAAAATAAAGGAGGGGGATTTTAAGGAATATTACGAGAAGCAGTACGGGCACAGGTGGCAGGATGCGTAACGTATTGCGTATTGCGTATTGCATAGGAGGCAGTTTGCTGGTGGGGCTGCTGGCGGCTTGTGGCAGCGATCTGGACGTGACGGTAACGCCGCCGGTGGTGGAACCGGCGACGGCCGTACCGCCTTCCCCCATCCCGCCAACCGACGCGCCGCTGCCGGAACCATCCCCTACAGCAGCCGCGCCGGAAGAACCGACGGCCGTCCCGACGGACATCCCCCCCGCGCCAACGGTTATACCGACCGACACGCCCGACCCCGGCCGCCCCGCCGAAAGCATTCAACTTGAACCCGTTGCCGAGGGCTTTGCCAAACCTGTTTATCTGACCCACGCCGGAGACGAGCGGCTGTTTGTGGTGGAGCAGGAAGGGACAATCCGCATCACGGCGGACGGGAACGTGTTGGAGACGCCTTTTCTGGACATCCGGGACAGGGTAGGGGCGGACTCCAGCGAGCGAGGGTTGTTGAGCGTGGCTTTTCATCCGCAGTATGGGGACAACGGCCGTTTCTACGTCAACTACACCAACAAAGATGGCAACACCGTCGTTTCCCGCTTCCGGGTGAATGCGGATGATCCTAACACGGCCGATCCGGGTAGCGAGGAGATTCTCTTTACCATCGGCCAGCCGTACCCCAACCACAACGGCGGGCAGTTGCAGTTTGGCCCGGACGGTTACCTGTACGTGGGCATGGGGGATGGCGGTCTGGCGGACGATCCGGAGGAAAACGGGCAGAACAAGGGCACGCTGCTCGGCGCTATGCTGCGCATTGACGTGAATGTGGCGGAGGCTCCTTTTTACGGTGTTCCGGCGGATAACCCGTTTGTGAATGATGCGGACGGCCGTAACGAAATCTGGGCGATTGGTCTGCGCAACCCGTGGCGGTTCAGCTTTGACCGGCTGACCGGTGATATGTTTATGGCTGACGTGGGGCAAAATTTGTGGGAAGAAATTGATTTCCAGCCGGCCGCCAGCACAGGCGGCGAAAATTACGGCTGGGATATTATGGAAGGGTTCCACTGCTTCAAAGCGGATACCTGTGATGATACGGGTCTGGTGTTGCCCATCTTTGAATACGACCATAGTTTTGGCTGCTCCGTCACCGGTGGTTACGTCTATCGCGGGTCGGCGTACCCTGAGTTGCGCGGCAATTATTTTTTCAGCGATTTTTGCAGCGGCAACATCTGGCGGCTGTTCCCGGAGGGGGCCGGCTGGTCTGACGCCATTGTCCTGGAATCGGGCCTGAATGTACCCAGTTTTGGCGAGGATGTGAACGGGGAGTTGTATGTACTGGATTATGGTGGGGTGATTTATCAGATAGCCGATAATCGGTGAACGGTAATCGGTGGACTGAAGACTGATAACCGATGACCGATGACAGAGTACTGCTGCGGAGGTTGGTATGAAACGTTTATGGCTTGGTTTGTTTGCTTTGTTGTTGGGCGGGGTTGTTTTGTTGGCCGGAAGGGGTACGGCCGTATCTGCACCACAAGTGCCTGATGCCCCAACTTTGTCCGTTAATCTGGTATCTTCCGGTTTTAGCCAGCCGGTAGACATTACCAATGCGGGAGACAACCGCCTGTTTGTGGTGGAGCAGGCCGGGCGGATTCGTATTCTCAATAACGGTTCGATTCTGGCGACGCCGTTCCTGGACATCGCAAGCAAGGTGAAAACCGGTTCGGAGCAAGGGTTGTTGGGATTGGCTTTTCATCCCGATTACCCCGACACACCTTATTTTTATGTCAACTATTCTGGTGAGACAGACGGCCGTACCGTCATCGTCCGCTATACCGTTACCAACAATCCCAACGTAGCCGATCCTAACAGCGAACTAACCTTGCTGGAAATTGACCAGCCATACAGCAACCACAATGGTGGCGACCTGAATTTTGGCCCGGACGGTTACCTGTACATCGGCATGGGGGACGGCGGCAGCGGCGGCGACCCGCGTAACAACGCCCAACTGCTGGCGCCTGATCTCACAGACCCCAATCGCAACCCGCTGCTGGGCAAAATACTGCGTATAGATGTTGATCCCGCTGCCGGGAATGTCCCCGACTGCGGCAGCGGTAACTATTCCATTCCGGCCGATAATCCGTTTGCCGATGGCCCCGGCGGGAACTGCGACGAAATTTGGGCGTATGGCCTGCGCAACCCGTGGCGGTTCAGCTTTGACCGGCAGACGGGGGATATGTACATCGGGGACGTGGGGCAGAGCAACCGGGAAGAGATTGATTTTCAACCGGCTGCCAGCGGTGGCGGCGAAAATTACGGCTGGCGCTGCTATGAAGGCAACGAGCCATTCAACACCAGTGGCTGCGGCCCGGCTTCCAGCTACGTTTCCCCTATTGACGATTACCCGCGCAGCAACGGCGCAGACCCGAATGATGCGGGGACGGTGGTGACGGGCGGCTACGTCTATCGCGGCAGCCAATATCCGGCGCTGGCAGGCTATTACGTCTACGCTGATTTTGGCTCCAATAATGTCTGGCTGGCGCGGCAAAATGGCGCATCCTGGGATATTACACCGTTAGGCAGCCTGTCCGGTCTGAGCAACCCCAGCACGTTTGCTGAGGGGTGTGACGGGGAGTTGTATGTGGCGGGTTATGGCGGTTCTGTTTTCCAGATTCAGGCGGCGGGGGGTGGAGGTACGGCCGTGTTCCGGCCTCTCGGAACACCGGATCAGTTCCTCTACTTGCCCCTGATCGTAAACCCTGTAAATCTGACTTGTGGCTGATCTTCTGTAGCCGCGGTTTCTTACCGCGATTGCGTTTGCGCGGTAGGGATACCGCTACATTATCCCCCGTTTTCGATTAACGGCAGAAAACTGTTTTTGGCGGTGGCGGTGATGGGTTGGCCCACGGCCGTATCCATCCCCCAAACAAAGGCGTCTACCGTGAGCGTAGGGGTGAAGATGCCGCCGATCAGGTAGCGGTGGGTGGCGGTGACAGGTGAGCCGGTGGTCACGCCATCGCCGAAATTCCAGAGGAAGTTGGCCGGGATATTGGGGTCGGGCAGGGTGGAGGTGTTGGTGAATACGGCCGTATCCGCCACGCCAAATTCCGCGCCATTGACGACAAAGCTGGCTGAGGGACTGCCTGTCACCCCCACGCCAAAAGGCACAAACAGAGGGCCGCCGTAACAAGGATACGTCTCCGGGTTCGGTTCGCCAGCGACTGTCCAGCAGTAGGGGGGATTGCCATCGTCGGCGCGGCGGTCTGTGCCGTGTTGGGGGACGTACCAGAGGACGATGTTGGTGTTGGCCGCGCTTTCCCCGTTGACGAATAAATCCGGCCCCTGCTGATGGTCGTCGGCCACATTGGAGCCGCCGGGGTTGATGATGGGCAGATCGGCGTCCCCTTCTTCCGGTTTGTGGCGGGTGACGTAGAGGAAAGGTGCGTCGCCTCGCCCGCCATCGCCAAACTGCCCCTGGCCGGGAATGACGTAGTAGCCCAGCCCGGAACTATCCATCACCCAGCCCACTGCGCCCTGGCTGTCGTAAGCGTGGGGGCCGTGGCCGGGATCGGGGTAGGGGGTGCGGTAGGTTTCGCTGATGACGGTTTGCCATTGCCCGCCATCCCACCAGGCGAAGGTATCATTGTCGTCGCCGTTGACGGCAATGTCTATGCGGACGACGGGGCGGTAGACGGGTTGGGGTATGTCGGCGCTGTCGCCGCAGCCCCGGCCAAATGCGCCGCTGACGATGCGGAAACGGCCGTCGTCCCAAAATTGCATCCGCTGCTCATACCGGTAATTGCAGGCTGCGCCCCAGGCGCTCATGCGGAAATCCTGCACCAGTTCAAAGCCGACAGTCGTACCGCCTTCCATTAAATCCAGAATTTGCGTCTCGCCGTAAGGGGCGATGGGAAAACCGTTGCTGGTATTATCGGTGCAGCCGATCACATCGAAAAAACCGGGGTAGAAGTACGTGCCGTTGTAATCCACGTGCCATTCTACCAGTTTGGCACTGGTGAGTACCTGCCGTCCCTGGTAGCTGGCGTTGGAGACGCGCAGACCGTCGGTATCGGTGGTGGCGTAGGCCAGCGTCCAGCCGTCCCGGTTGACGCTGCCGGGGGTGGGGCAAAAGTCGCTGGCAGGCTGGTAAAGCTGGTTTGGGCCGTCCGGCTGCACCTCGGTCCAGTCCAGCCCGGCCAGACGGTCTTCGGTCAAATCTACTACGGCCCACAAGATGCGGTTGCCCACACGGAAGGTTGGCCCGGCGCAAAGGTGGCCCTGATCGCAGGAAGTGCCGCGCAGGCGGGCAGCGACGGGGGCCATGTCTACGGCCGTCGGCCGGAAGCCCAGTTCGGCAATGACGGCGGGATCGTTCAGGGCGATTTTCACGGCGCGGTCGGCCAGGCGGGCGTTGAGGCCGGGCTGCAAGCCGGGCTGGTACCACACGTCCAGCACGTCGCCGCTGTCCAGGTTGACGATGACGCTGGTGGTGGCGTTGGCGTCCATACTGTAGATGTCTACACGGCGGCAGTTGGCGGCGGCGCAGGCTCCGTCTGATTGGCGCACCTGGCGTACACCCATCACTTCGGAGCGGCGGCCCAGGGTATAGGCCTGGACACGGCCGTCGCTGAGAGCAATGTCCTGAGCGCGCTGCTGCTGGGCGGTGAGTTGGTCGGTTAACGGCCGTGCGGCTGTTTTACCGCGCACTTCACGTACCGGCGCCATCCGGGTAAGGATAAGGAGGACGGCAGCGGCGCTGAGGAGGATGAGGGTTAGGAGTAAGACGGAGCGTCGTTTCATGGGAGTTTCACCTTGATGATACCGTCACTCAGTTTAACGTCGTACAGGGTGAGGCGGTAGTTTTCGTCTTCGGGATGGAGGATACGGCCGCTGCGAATGTCCCAGCATTTGTCGTGTTTGGCGCAGGTGATTTTGTGGCGGCTGAGTTGGCCCCGGCTCAGGTCGGCGGCGGCGTGGGGGCAGGCGGCGTTGAAGGCGATGATTTGCTCTTCCAGGCGAACCAGGATGAGTTTACGGCCGTTGATGGTGACGGCCGTCATTTGGTTTGGGGGCAGGGATACGACCGTGATGGTGTCATAGTAACCGTTGGTGTCGGGCGTTGTTTTTGTTTTGTAGATGTGCATGGGGGAATTATAGCGGGGTACGGCCGTTAGGGGGAATGGAGGTAGAAACAGAACGATTCTAAACACAAATAGGGCGTAAGCACACCAAGAGCTTAATTGTTGTTCAAAATCATAAGTCTGAAAATGCCCAGATATTTGGTAAGATGCTTGTACGATAGTAGTTTCTTGCCTACAATGAGCCAAAATGTCAAAATTTTAAAAGTTATGACAGTGCCTTATCCGCAAGTTTGGAGCAACAATGAAAACAGTTAGGCGCAACTGGACTAGAAATGAGCTAATACTTGCATTCAATTTATATTGCAAGACGCCATTTGGACGGATTCATAATAGAAATCCAGATATTATTCGACTAGCGAATCTGATAGGACGTACCCCATCATCTGTTTCTTGGAAACTTGCTAATTTTTCTCGATTAGACCCGGCAATACAAAATCGAGGGTTGTCTGGGGCAACGCATGGAAGTAAAGGAGAAAAAGATATTTGGGATGAATTTAACAATGATTGGGAAAAATTGAGTTTTGAAAGTGAATTGTTATTGGCTGAATTAACTCAACAGCTACCCGATGAATCATCTGTGGAATTATCAATAACTGAAGGGCTGGAACGTATAGTATCCACTCGTGTCAGAGTAAATCAAAATTTTTTCAGAAAAACTGTTTTAGCTGCATATAATTCTCAATGTTGCATTACGGGCTTGAAAATATCGACATTGCTGGTTGCGAGCCACATTGTACCGTGGTCTGTTGATAAAAAGAACCGGGTAAATCCTCGGAATGGCCTTTGCTTAAATGCATTACATGACCGCGCTTTTGATCGTGGATTAATTACGGTTACACCGGAATATCGAATTCGGGTATCAAGCTTATTGCGAGATACGAGTGAGCCTGTAACACAAGCCTATTTAGCGAAGTTTCATAATTCGCAAATCCGTTTACCCGATAAATTCATACCGAGCCGTGACTTTCTTGAATACCATAACAGAAATATTTTTAAGGAGTGAATGATGAATGGCTGAATTAAACAAACCCGCCGGTGAAATCATTCTCTACCAAACGGAAGACGGGCAAACAAAGCTGGAAGTTCGTCTTGAGGATGAAACGGTATGGCTGACGCAGCAGCAGTTGGCCACGCTGCTGCAAACGACCAAACAAAATATCAGTCTCCATATCCAAAATATTTATGAGGAAGGAGAACTGACGCCGAAAGCAACTGTCAAGAAAATCTTGACAGTTTGCCCGGAAGGTTCACGCCAGGTAAAACGCGCCCTCGATTATTACACTCTTGACATGATCATTTCCGTTGGCTGCCAGGTTAAATCTCACGTTGCCACCCGTGGGCTGCCGGCCATTTGTGCAAATACATCAACGGGGGATTTGTCCTGGATGATGAATAGCTGAAGTAGACAGGGCGATTTTTACGGCGTCTTTTGCCTTTGTTTTATGCTATACTTGATAATAAAACCATGATTTGTGTAAGGCAGACTGAATATATGAATGCTGTTACTTTTAATCAACTATTGGACACAATCAATCAATTACCGCTTGAGCAGCAAGAAATGCTGCTTGAGATTTCCCGTAAACGATTGATTGAGATGCGTCGTCAGGAAATCGCCCGGGACGCGCAGGCATCGTTAAGGGCTTTTCGAGAAGGGCAGTTTACAGCGCAATCGGCCGAACAAGTTATCCAGGAACTACATGAATCGTTAAATGAAGACGACACATGAGACGGTTGATCCTTACTCCCAAATTCAAGCGCGCTTACCGCAAATTCGTTCGGCGCGACAAGAAATTACGTGAGCGTGTAGACTATACTTTACGGCAAATGGAACAAGACGTTTTTGCTTCCTCTTTAAGCGCACATAAACTGAGCGGCACATTGTCGGGACTTTGGGCTTGCTCCTGCGGTTATGATTGTCGCATTATCTTCACAATTGAACCTGAGCCGGCATCTTCTGAAGATGTAATTGTTTTGCTGGCTATCGGCACACATGATGAAGTGTATTAGTCGCGCCAGAAATCACGTTTTAATTGGAGGGTTCGGGTTCGGCCATGAGGGTTTGGATGGCGGCAACGGCCGTCTGGTCTGAGCCGCGGGTAAATTCGCCGATGTGCTGGTAGCGGATACGGCCGTACTTGTCAATCAGATACGTCGTGGGCCAGAAGCGTTGGCTGTAGGCGCGCCAGGTACGGCCGTCATTGTCCAGGGCTACCGGGTACATTACCTCAAACCGCTTTACCGCATCCAGCACATTGTCATACTCCTTCTCATAGCCAAATTCCGGGTAATGGACGCTGATCACCGTGAAATCATCCCCTTCATACTGCGCCTGCCATTCCCTGACCCAGGGAATTGTCCGTTGACAGTTAATTCAGCCAAACGTCCAGAATTCCAGCAGGATCACCTTGCCCCGCTGCGAAGCAATCGTTACCGGTTCGTCGGCGTTGATCCAGACGGTGTTTTCAATTTCCGGGGCTTTGCCCAGATCGGGCAGGTCTACTTGAGGCAGTTCTGTGGGCATGGGGGTGTTAGTGGGAGATTGGGGTATTGGCGTATTGGGAGTTGGGGATGTGGGGGAATGGGGGGGTGGGGCGACGGCCGTGCCGCTGCCCGCGCATCCTGTTAACAAAATTACCAAAGCCGGTAAAAAGAGCCATCGTTTCATGCTCCCCACCCTACCCCAAATTGCTTACAGCCAGATTACAAAAGGATTAACTATGGATGGTGATAGATACACGGATTATACGGATTTGACGGATTTTCACGGATAAACAAACAAAAAATCCGTGTAAATCCGTTTGATCCGTCACATCCGTGTATCTATTTCCAGCAGCAGCCCCAGTTGGGCCGCCGCGGCGCGCAGCTTTTGCCAGTTTTCCGGACGCACGGCTGCCGCCAGAGACCCCAGGCTTTGGTCAATGTAATCGCGGGTTTTAGGATTGGCGCGCAAGGTTTCCAGGATTTTCTCGTCGCGCACGCGCAGGATAACGGCCGTTTCCAGTTTCGCCTCCACACCTTTTTCTCCCCACCGCTCAATCCCCCGTTTGACGCTGGCCGGCAACGGCCGTCCCCCCGCCTCCGTCACAAACTGAATGATGCGTTGCGGGGCGATCCCCTGCTTTTGTGCTTGGGCCAGCGAGCGGGGCGTCAGGCGGTAACGGTACGGCTGCCCCGGCGTCACCGGTGACGCTTCGCTGATGCGGGCTGCCTGAAAGCGGACGTACCGGTCTGCGTTGTGAGGCACGATGAGCGTGGCGTCCGGCTGCACCACCAGAGGGACGCGCGTTTCCTGGGATGGGGCCGGCTGGTTGGCTAACCATTCTAAGGTGCGGTCTGTCAGGCGGTAGAGGGATTGGTCGTCGCGCACGGCCGTTTCCGTCAACCCCAGCCAGAACAGCGGCCCCCGCAGCAGCCAGGGGATAAGCCGCCCTTCCACCAAATCCCAATGCTCAAAGCCGCGAATATACTCGCCGCCGGCCGCTTCCCGAATGTACCAGGTGTCGTAATTGCCGTCCGGCCGCTGAAAATCCGGGTCTGTTTCCTTGATGAGCACCGTCAGGTCGGCCGCCGCGTACCAATCCGGTGTGCGGGGCAGGGCATCCAGCAGGGCGGTGCGGGCCAGGATGGGATCATTTTGCCAATGATCCCCTTCGCACACCAGGCCGGGTGTGTGGCGCAAATCGTTCCAGTCGGATTGGCTCCAGGCGTCGGCCAGAGCGCGTAACTGCTGTTCCCGGCTTTGTTGCAGCCAGTTGACGGCCGCCCGCGTGGGACGTATCCCTGTTTCCGTCTGTTTCAGCATCCCCATTTCCCGCGCCAGCGTCAGCAGCAAGGAGCGGCGGTCGGTGTCCGGGTTGAGGAGGAGCAGGCGCAGCTTGTCTAGGGCTTCGGGGCGCAGGGCGGTGGTTTGGGCCAGGGAGAGGAGGGTGGTCAGATCGTCTACCGCGTTGGTTACGGCCGTCTCCCATTCAGCCGGCGGGTCAACCGGGGTGAGGGTAGAGGGGGCGGTTTGGGGAACGGTCGTTTCCCTCGCTTGCGGGAAATAGGCCATGAATTCATCCGGCAGATAGTAAAACTCAATCACCCCTTCGGCTGTCTCGTCAAACCCGCGGTACAAAAAGCCGCGATACCAGAGGGCTTCGGTGGGGCTTTGCGGGTCAAACCACGGCTCCTCCCGTTCCAGCCGGCCCGGCCCCATCAGGCGGACGGCGCCATGTTCCCGTTCAAGAGCAGCTACAGGGATACGGCCGTTGGCGGACACCAACGCTTCCATCGCCGCCGCTTCTTCTGGGGGCAAATAATGCAGCTCCTGCGCCATATCCAACTGCGCCAGCCGTTCTGCCAGCGCCGCTACCGACGCCGCTTTATCCGCCCCCGTCAAATCCAATTCCCACCACTCCCCAATTACCCGCAGGACAATCAATTCATGGTCTTGTAGAGCCTGGGTCAATGAACGCATAACAACCTCGACAAAGATTAGAGATTGGAGATTGAGCGTCATTTACGGTCAATCTCCAATCTCCAATCTCAAAACAAGTTAGAAAGAATCGCCCCGCCGCCCACAAACGTACCAATTAAACTGCCGATACTGGCGAAGACGAAGACAAGCAGCACCCGCAGCAGCTTGTTCTTCCACCACATTTTCAGCTTGCCCGCATCTTCCCCGACTAATTTTAGTTCCTTGACGGTGGGTGGCTTGACATAAACCTGGACGAAGGCGGCGACGTATCCCGCGCCGATGACGGGGGTCAGGCTGGTGAAGGGGGCGGCGAAGAAGGAGGCGATAATTGTTACCGGATGGCCCCAGGCGAGGAGAACGCCTACGGCCGTAGGAATCCCATTCGCCAAAAACCAGTACCAGGCATTATCCCGCGCCGCCTCCAGCCCTTGCGTAAAGCCGATGTAGAACAGCGCTCCCAAAATGATCGCCGGAATGCCCCAGCCAATAATCTTCCCCACGTTGGAACCGGCCGGAACTGTCTCCAGATCAGCCAGATTTTCGTTGCGATCTTCTTCTAGGGCGCGGCGGATGCCCTGCATGTGTCCCGCACCGACCACCGCCAGCACCTTTTCCCCGGACACAGCTCGCGTCTTTTGGGCGATGTAGGTGTCCCGTTCATCAATGAGGACGGTTTTGAGAACGGGCATAAATTCGCCCAACTCGTTCATCAACTCCGTCAGCACGTCTGTCTGGCGCAGTTCGTTCAGCTTTTCTTCGTCCAAATCTTCGCCCTCAAACGCGCCGATGAAGCCGGAGCCGAGCAGTTTGGCCTTTTCCCGGAAGGACATGGAGTTCCAGGCGCGGCGCA
>JAJRTP010000076.1 GCA_024278255.1 Chloroflexota bacterium
ACATCTGGTTTGGATTATGGGGGAAATACGTCGAATCTGCCCCAAAACCGGACTATGTCCTAATTCCCACTTCTTTTTTCAATGGTCTGGTGGATTCTATGTGCTACACCACTTGAAATGGATAAAGTCGAGTTTATGCCGACGCCCCCAACAACACGGCCGTAAACCAGATCATAAAATCATACTTCATCAACTGGCTTAACTTTTCCAGTTGCGGCCCGGTGCGTTCCGGCGAGACGCGCAAAATGATGTAGATCAGCACAGGAAAAACGCCCAAAATCACAATGACAGCGTAAATCGGTTTGTAAATGCGGAGGATAGAGGGGAGAAGCATCATAATCAAGGTTAACCCGGCCAAAATATAAAAGATGATGCGCGCCCGGCGCAGGCCCCAAACGGTAGCTACCGTACGGCATTGCCCGCGCAAATCCCCTTCGTAATCGGCCAGCGTTTTCAGCACTTCCCGCCCCATAATGGTGACAAAAATGATGAGCGCCAACCAGAGAGACGGCCGTACATTCCCCGCCGCCACCCCGCCAAAAATAGCGCTGACGGCCGACACAGTGGCAATGGTAGCATTCCCCATCAACACCGTGCTTTTCAGCTTCCAGGAATAGACGTAGAGAGCTACGGCCGTAACCAGAGCCACCAGAAAAGCGGGCCAGCTAATAAAAGCGGCAATCAGCAGCGCCAGACCGGTCAGGGAAAAAGAAAAAATCAGGGCAGCGCGGGGAGATATTTTGCCGGCGGGCAACGGCCGTTTCGGTTGGTTAATCCGGTCAATCTCAATATCCAGATAATCATTCCAGGCATTGGCGGCCGCCGAAGCCAGAAACGTAGCAATGACCGCCAGAATGACATTCAGCCAGGCCCCCGTACCGGCCACGTACCCACCCATCAAAACTGCCAGCGCCCCCGCTAAAGAGGTTGTCGGACGACTAATTTTGTACAAACCTTTTGCTCGGCTCATTTTTTCTCCTCGTTTATCACGCACTCCCCATCATTATTAACCCTCATCCGGCAAAAAAGATACAATAGAAGTGATGATTAGCAGCGTAAGCAACCCCAAAGTGAAATATGTCACCCGTCTACAAAATGACCGGCGCTTCCGCCAGCGAGAGCGAGCATTTGTGGCCGAAGGCAGCCGCTGGGCAATGGATGTAGCCGCGATGCAGGCAGCACCCCTCTCCATTTTTGTCACCGAAGATTGGCGGAACACGGCCGTTCACACCGACATTCTATCTCAACTGGAAGTGTTAGCGCAACGGCCGTCGCTCCTCGTCACCCCCCAGGTCATGGCCGCCATGAGCGACACCACTACCCCGCCCGGTATTTTGCTTGTACTGCCCATCCAGCCACGGCCGTTACCCGCCCATCCCTCTCTCATCCTCATTCTGGATGGCATTGGCACGCCTGGCAACCTGGGAACGATGCTGCGCACAGCGGCAGCCGCCGGGGCAGACGCCGTCCTGCTGGCCCCCGGCTGCGTAGATGCGTACAACCCTAAAGTAGTGCGGGGCAGTATGGGGGCGCTGCTGCGGCTGCCGGTGCAGGCGTTAAGCTGGGCAGAGATTGAAGAAGTGGTGCGGGATACGGCCGTCTACACTGCTGTGATTGACGCTGATACTGACTATACGCAAGTTGATTGGCAACGGCCGTCCAGCCTCATCATTGGCAGCGAAGCCCATGGCGTCAGCCCGGCAGCCAACCAATTAGCCGGTTCCGCCATCACCATCCCCATGCACGCCGCTACCGAATCCCTGAACGCGGCCGTAGCCGCCGGCGTCATTCTTTTTGAGGCGGCGCGGCAGAGGGAGTAGATTCCAGATGGGGCACCCGTTCCATTTTCAACGTGGGCGGCTTTTCCTCTTCCAGAGCATCATAAACATATTGGCGGCGGCACTCTTTACAGCAGCCTTCATAATGGACAAAATCCAAATCAAACCGGCTGCCGTATGATTTAAGCAGCAGTTCTCCCATCGGATAGCTCCAGGTCAGCGTCAGCCAATCCGGATCAGTCTGCGCCGCCACTTGTTCCTGGTCTTCCAGGCCGTTAATCACCCGGTAACCGGCCCAAAAATAGCTGCAACGGCCGCAGGCAGCAAAACTTTCCGTGATAATATCCAAGGCCGTCTTGGGTCTTTGTGGCTTTCTCTTTTTGCGTTTCTTTTTTGCTGGACTCATAAGGCGGGATTCTAACGGCCGTTTATCCCTTCTGTCAAATGAGGGTACAATTGAGAATAACTATGAACGAACCGACCTTATCTGAAATTGAGGAAACCCGCCGTAAAATCGGGCCGTATGTGGTAGAGACGCCTGTCTGGCAGTGGCGCAACCGGCACATTCTGGCACACATTGCTCCAGGGACAGAGGTGTTTTTGAAGCTGGAATTGTTTCAGCATACAGGTACATTCAAACCGCGTGGGGCATTGGCTAATATGATGGCTCTGGATGAGACAGCCCTGGCGCGGGGGGTGACGGCCGTAAGCGCCGGAAATCACGCCATCGCCACCGCCTACGCCGCCCAAATCATGGGAACGACGGCCAAAGTTGTCATGCCCGATTACGCCAATCCGGCCCGAATTGAACTATGTCAGGCATACGGCGGCGAAGTTGTTCTGGTCAGCGATGTGCATGAAGCGTTTGACCAGGTACACCAGATAGAAGCTGAGGAAAAACGCACCTTCATTCACCCTTTTGAAGGCAAATTGACCGCCCTGGGTACAGCCACCGTAGGGCTGGAATTGGCCCGGCAGGTGGAAAATCTGGATGCGGTAATTGTGCCTATTGGCGGCGGGGGCTTGTGCGCGGGCGTGGCTACGGCCGTCAAACAAATCCAGCCCCGCTGCCAAATCTTCGGCGTAGAACCGGAAGGGGCGGACACCATGTACCGCAGCTTTGCCAGCGGCCAACCGGAAGCCATTGACAAAGTACGCACCATCGCCGACAGTCTGGGCGCGCCCCACGCCGCCCCCTACAGCTTCGGCCTCTGCCAAAAATATGTGGAGGAAATCGTTCTCATCAGCGACGACGAGATGCGCCAGGCCATGCTGCGCCTCTACCAGGGCGTCAAACTGGCCGTCGAACCAGCCGGAGCCGCCGCCACTGCCGCCCTCTGCGGCCCCCTGCGAGACCGTCTGGCCGGTCAGCGCGTTGGCATCATCGTCTGCGGCACAAATATTGATGTGGAGAGTTTTAGAAATATAGTAACCGGGTAATTTACCATGCCCCATTTCCTCAAACAACTGCTGGCTGATTGGCAAACGGCCGTCCAAAACACCACCCATCCCAACCCGCCGCCCTACGATGGCCCGGACATGCTGCTGACCAATCTGGTGGAACACACCGGCGACGTACAGCCGGGAAGCTGCTTCATCGCTCGCGTCCGCACCACCAGCGACGGTCACACCTGGATTGGCCAGGCGATTGAGCGCGGAGCCAGCCTCATTTTGGGGCAGCGCCCGCCGGAGGAACTGCCCGTCGCCATTCCCCAAGATGTGGTTTACTGGCCGGTACCCGATACGGCAGAAACGGCCGCCTGGCTGGCCGCCGCCTGGCATGGCTTCCCCAGCCGTCGGATGGTCATGGTAGGCATCACCGGTACCAATGGCAAGACCAGCACTGCCGCCCTGCTGCACGCCATCCTGCAAGCCGCCGGGCACAAAACGGGGCTGGTCAGCACGCTCAAGGCGATGATTGGCGAGCGGGAAGAACCGCTGGCGCTGCACGTCTCCACGCCGGAAGCGCCGGTGGTGCAGGGCTATTTGCGCCAAATGGCGGATGCCGGAGTGACACACTGTGTTCTGGAAACGACGTCGCACGGGTTGGCCCAGCACCGGGTGACGGCCGTAGATTTTGATACGGCCGTGATCACCAACATCACCCATGAACACCTCTTCTACCACGGCACTTTTGCCGCCTACGTCCAGGCCAAAACCCGCTTGTTTGAGATGGTCGCCGCCGACAACCCGACGCCGGACAAACCGCAGTCTGTGGTCAAAACGGCCGTTCTCAATCTGGATGATCCCGTCTCTTACCCGCATCTCTCCGCCATCCCGACACCGCGCCAACTCACCTACAGTCTGACAAATAAAGCGGCAGACGTGACGGCCATAAACATTGATACCCAGCCACAGGGCACGGCCGTAGACATTCGCTTGCCGGACGGGGCAATCATTCCGGTCAAATCGTCATTGATTGGACTGTACAATGTGGCGAATATGCTGGCAGCGGCGGCGGCGGGGCACAGTTTGGGCATCGAGGCAGCGGCGATTCAGGCGGGACTGGAAGCGGTGGGGTTGATTCACGGCCGTATGCACCCCATCCAAAAAGGGCAGCCGTTCCGCGTCTACGTGGATTTTGCCCACACGCCGGACGGTCTGGAAAAGACAATTGAGGCGGCGCGGCAGATTTTGCAGATGAGCGGGCAGGCAGACGGCCGTATCATCACCGTCTTCGGCAGCGCCGGTCTGCGCGACCCGGAAAAGCGGCGCATGATGGCCGAAATTTCCGCCGAGTTAGCTGATTTGACCATCCTCACGGCCGAAGACCCGCGCACCGAATCGCTGGACGACATTCTGGAGGCGATGGCCCAGGGCTGCCGCAGCCGGAGCGGTGTGGAAGGGCAAACTTTTTGGCGCATCCGTGACCGGGGGCAGGCAATCCATTTTGCCCTGACCCTGGCTCAGCCGGGTGACTGTGTGCTGATTTGTGGCAAGGGGCACGAGCAATCCATGTGCTTCGGCACGACGGAACATCCCTGGGACGACATTGAGGCCACGGAAATTGCCCTGGACGCCTGGCAGAACGGCCGGGCCATGCCGGATTTAGGGCTGCCGACCTACATTTCCACTGACGCTGCCAGCAATTGAGAGGAACCGGCCGTTTCAGCAGATTTCACCCCCGCCAGCATTCGCCTGACCGCCCCTTCAAGCATCCGCCTGTGAGTCTCAATTTCTTCCTGCAAGGCCACCGATGAAGCCGGCATTACAGCCTCTCTGTCCAGGCGGACGTCAATATATTCCGGCCCATATCCGCGAAACAAATTCCGCGCCGTTTGCACCTTCAGAATGGAAAGTGTTCCCGATTCGTCAAAATGAGTTTCCAACACAACGCCATGCCAATTGTGTATCTTGATAACGTCACCCGGTTTTATTTCTGCATCTGATACCATACCACAATGATCTCCTCGGCTAATCGCATAGCCTCTCTCGTGCCGCTTGTCCTGAATCCATGTTTATTCAAACATGCCATGAGTATCCAATGATCTCCGCTGCCCGCATTTGTATCTAACGCCCGGTTTAGATGGGCCTGAATATCCCACATATCTGCTTCCGATAACCGTGATACTTTTTGTTTATCTACCGCCATTGTCTCTACTCCAACTTAAAATCACAACGCTTATATCCTACCGCATTTTGCCGTTTCATGTTATAAAATCACCCGACGCACTACCCAGGCAAAGATTTTGGACCTTGGGCTATACTACAAACCAAAACAAGAGAGTAAACACCTATGTTATCTGCACTTATCAGCCGCATAAGACGAAATCACGGGCTGGAACACGCTTCAATTCACGTTCTCAGCGAGAAACATCACAATTTTTCAGCGCAGGGACACTCCAACCACAACGGTTTTTCGTTGAACATCTACGGCGACATCTCGGAACAGGAAGTAACGGCCGCCGTGGAGGAAGCGTACCGGCGCATGAAAGACGGGGAGCAGGAGTTAGCCATTCACCCCAACTGCGGCACAGCGCTGCTGACGTCGGCGGCAATGGCAGCGATAGCGGCACAGGCCACCTTTGCTCTGGAACAACGGCGGCAGCGGCAGCCTCGCTTCAATGTCTCCGTGCTGTTTAACGCCTTACCGGGCGCGATTCTGGCTACGGCCGTAGCTCTCATCCTGGCCCGTCCTCTTGGCCTCTACCTTCAGGCCCAATTTACTGTAGAAGGCGATTTGGGCGGGTTGAAACTGGTTAGCATTGAAGAAGTACGGCCGTCGCCCGTCACCCGCTTCTTCCAACTCCTCCTCACGCCGGGAAAAAAGCTGGAAGCAAGATCGTATAAAGTAAGGACAGTTGACTAAATCTCCCCATGTTTTACATCTTTCACGGCGAAGACAGCCACTCCCAACTGGAAGCCCTGGCCAAATTGCAGGCCAAAATGGGCGATCCGTCCCTGCTGGATTTGAACACGACACGGCTTGAAGGCCACGTGACCTTCAACGACATCCAGCAGGCTGCCAGTTCTATCCCTTTTCTGGCAAAAGTGCGGCTGGTTATTGTGCGGGACTTTTTCAGCGGCAAACCGGATAAAAAAACAGTGGATCAACTCCTGGAATACCTGCCCCACCTACCGGAAACAGCCCGCCTCTTCTTTCTGGAATCGAAAAAGCTGCCGGCCAACCTGCGTATCCTCAAATTGGCCGAGGCGGAAAAGTTGGGGTACGTCAAGCTGTTTTCCTTGCCGGAGGGGAGCGCGTTGGATCGGTGGATTCGGGAGGCGGTGGCGCAGCGGAACGGCCGTATCTCCCCCCAGGCCGTCCACATACTGGCTGCCAACATAGGCAGCAACCTGGAAATCCTGGAAAACGAAATCGAAAAACTGACCCTGTACGCCGGAGAAGAAGAAATCACCAGCCAGGACGTAGCCCGCCTCAGCCCCTACGCCGCCGAAATCAACATTTTCAACCTGGTAGATGCGCTGGGCAACCGGAACAACAAGAAAGCCACCCTGCTCCT
>JAJRTP010000077.1 GCA_024278255.1 Chloroflexota bacterium
ACGCTGGAAATACCCAACAACGGCAACTTTTCCACAAATTCGGCCGGGACACCCTGCTCGACCAGATATTCCTGCCCGGCCGGTTCGTTAAAGAGACGAATCAAGGCCATGGGATCATTGTCGTCAATGGCCGTCACCACGTCTGTGTTCTTGACGTTGTGAATCCAGGGCACGTGCTTGTCACCGATGCCTTCAATGCGGTGCGCGCCAAAGCCGTTATTGAGCAGGGTGGGGCATTGCAGCGCCTCGCTGGCCACGATCTTGCTGGTGGGGAATTGTTCCTTCATGTAGTCGCCGCAGGCAATGGTACCGCCGGAACCGGTATTGGAGACGGTGGCCCGGAATTTGTCATCCGGCCCCATCACCTCATCCAACACTTCCATCATGGCCGGCCCGGTGATTTCATAATGCCACAGATAGTTGCCAAATTCCTCGAACTGGTTGAAGATGGCTAAATCCTCGCCCGACTCGCGCAGTTCCCAGCATTTGTCAAAAATTTCTTTCACGTTGCTTTCGGAACCGGGGGTCTTGATGGTTTCACCGGCTACCGAAGCCAACCAGTCAAACCGCTCCTGGCTCATGCCTTCGGGCAGGATGGCGATGGATTCGCAGGCCAGCAGATTGGAATCATACGCCCCGCCGCGGCAGTAGTTGCCGGTGCTGGGCCAGACGGCTTTTTGCGTGGTGGGGTCGAACTGGCCTGTGACCAGCCGGGGCACCAGACAACCAAAGGCCGCGCCTACTTTATGCGCTCCGGTGGGGAACCATTTGCCGACGATCATAACAATGCGGGCCTCAACGCCGGTCAATTCCGGGGGAAACTCAATGTAGTTGACGCCGTTAAAGCCACCGCCAAATTCGGTTGGTTCATTGTGCCAGGTGATGCGGAACAGATTCAAGGGGTTCAAATCCCACAAACCGATGTCGGCCAGTTTTTCCTTGATGACGTCGGGAATAAGTTCCGGGTTACGCTGCTGCTTGAAGGTAGGAATAATGATATTGCGCTCACGGGCACGTTGCACGGCGTGTTCCAGAGCTTCTTCGTTGGTAATCGTTAAATCAATTAAGTTTGTCATGTTTTTTCTCACTTGAATAGATCGGAATGTGTACCGGTGCGCAATAGAATCAATTTGTCATCTGACTCATAGCGATAAACCAAGAGCCAGTCAGGCGATAAATGGCATTCCCTTGCTCCGGCATAATCCCCGATTAAATTATGGTCTCGATGTTTTGGCTCAAGCGTTTGATCATTTGCCAATTGACTAATAATTAATCGCAGCATGTCACTGTTTTTGCCACGTCGCTCAACCCGTTTTAAATCTTTTTTAAATTTGCTGCTGTAATGGACCCGGCGCATTAAATTTCCAAATCTTCAAACAAGTCGTCCAAATTATCAAAACCGGGTAAATTCTCAGGTTCCAGAGATTCCTGAACGGCTTCCACCGTTTCCTGGTTGGGGATGTCTACACTAAAAGGTAAGCCGCGCCGCAAGATCAATTGTTTGATGTACAAGGTCATGGCTTGTGACATGGTTAAGCCTAACTGCGCCAGAATTGCTTCTGCTTCTTGTTTGACTTCTGGTTCGATTCGGGTGGTTATTACAGCCGTTTTCATCTTCCCAACCTCCTTTGTATAACGATTGTATAAACATCGTATAACAAAATGCTTTCGTTGTAAAGATTAACTTCACCTTTATTCATATTATCCGCCTGTGTAGCCGCCCGACACGCAGCCATCCGATACGGCCGTCATCCTCTCTCAACACATCCGCCAACGCATTCTTCATCGGGCCGTCTGTCACTACCAGACGATCCGGGCCACACAGCGCCAGGGGCATGGGCGGTGGGGAAGGCGGCGGCGGGTCGTTTTTGTCGGGAAAGCCTTGTTTGATGGTAAGTTGGGCCAGGAGACGGCCGTCTTCCAGATACAATTCGATGTCGCTGAACGGCCGTTCGTACCGTCCCACGTATTCTGCCAACACCGCCTCCTCGGCCGCCACCGGCTGCGGTTCCGGATCGTTAATGTCCAGATATTCACGCAGCAGCCAACGGTATACTGCCTGCGTCAACTGCCCGCCCTGCTCCGAATTGGTCACGATAGCTGCCGTAAAATCCCGCTCCGGCACGACAAAAAGGTAGGAAACCTGCCCCTTCGTCCCGCCGCCGTGCGACAAAATGCGCGTGCCGTCTACGTCCTTGATGAACCAACTCAGGCCCACTGCTTCCGTCTCGCCCCATATGGGTGCCTGGGGTGTGTGCATTTGTTGCATAGACTCAGGCGTCAGCAAACGCTCACCGCTTTCAGTGATGCCATTACCCATCTGGAAACGGCCGTAACGCAGCAAATCCGGCACAGTCGTAATGAGGCCGCCCACCGGATAGACCGCCCGCGGCAAAGCCCAGGGCCGCAGCGTTGACACCTCGTCTCCTTCCTGCACGTCATGCCCCACCGCAAAGCAGTAAGTCATCACGTCAGTCGGCTTCAGGTAAGAATGGGTCATTCCCAGCGGATTCAGTACCCGTTCTTGCAAAAGGTCGGCGTAAAAGCGTCCGGTAACTGCTTCCAGGATAGCGCCGGCTAGATAAAAGCCGGCATTGTTGTACGAATACGCCATCCCCAAAGGCGCCAATTGGGGCAAGTCGGCCATCAGAGCCACGTAACGGGCTGAAGCGTCATCCCCTTCACCGGTATCCTCGAACAAATCGCCCACCCAGCCGGCCGTATGCGTCAGCAGATGGCGGATGGTGGCTTGTTGGGATGCGGCCGTATCTGCCACCCGAAAATCAGGCAAATATGACTGCACCGTCGCCTCCAGATTAAGTTGGCCTTCTTCCACCAACTGCATCAGCAGCAGTGCCGTAAAGGTTTTGCTGATGGAGCCGACCTGGAACAACGTGTCTGCACTGACCGGCAGTGGATAATCCACATTGGTCACCCCGGCAGCCACAACCTGCGTCTCGCCAGCTTGCCAGACGCCCACAACGACGCCGGGAATATGCTGCTCGGCCATTGTCTGAGCGATGAATGCTTCCAACCGGGTATCATGCTTGTCGTTCAAGTTACCTCTCCGATTTCGGCCATCACCCGCTTGAGATCGTCCAGATTGGGTGCGACGTAGCTGGGTTTTGTACCCACCATTTCCACGGAGGTCATGGCGCTTTTGATGTCCTTGAGTCCGTTGCCCGTATTGAGAACCACAATACGCTCATCCGCACTGACCAGCCCGTCCTCAACTGCTTTAACCAACCCGGCATACGCCGCCGCGCCGGCCGGTTCGGCAAAGACGCCCGCACCGCGAGCCAGCGCCGGAATGGCATTCAGGATTTCGTCGTCAGTGACGCAGACGTAAGCGCCGTTGGTTTCAGTCACGGCCGCCAACGCTTTAATCCGGTCTCGCGGCAGTCCCGCGCTGATGCTGTCGGCCACAGTGACGCCGGAAACAGGCGCTTTGGTCAGCACATCCTCGCCGTCCCGCCACGCCTCATACATGAAGGCGCTGCCCTCGGCCTGTACGCCGATGATGCGGGGCATGTGGTCAATCCAGCCCAGGGCCAGCAAATCCTTCAACCCTTTGTGCAGGCCGCCAATGATGCAGCCGTCGCCCACGCTGACGAAGATGACGTCGGGGGCATTCCAGTTCAACTGCTCACAAATTTCGTAAGCGGCCGTTTTCTTACCCTCAGTCATGTATGGATTGTAAGCCGTATTCCGGTTGTACCAGCCATACTCGGCCGCCGCTTCCAGGCATAGTTCAAAGGCGTCGTCATACGTCCCTTTCACCAACATCACCGTGGAGCCAAAGACCAGCAGTTGGGCAATTTTGGCCGGGGGGGCGGCTTCGGGGACAAAGATGACGTTGGGCTGTTCTACGCTGGCGCAGATGCCGCTGAGGGCGGCAGCCGCGTTGCCGGTGCTGGCGGTGGTGATGATGTCAG
>JAJRTP010000078.1 GCA_024278255.1 Chloroflexota bacterium
AACCGATAACAAAAAAGACCTGCCCGATTTTGCTTCGGACAGGTCTTTTTTAACCTTTTGCCAGACCCGCCTGCTTTTATATAATCCAGCGTATCCGAGATTGTTGCTGCTATAACGGGGCAGCAAGTGAGTAAATAAATGAAATCTGCGATTCTGATCATCATGCTGGCATTGTTGATCCTGGCTGGCGGCATGGCCTGGACGCAAAATCGGCAAACTGTGGCGGCAGCAACGGCCGTATCCGCCAACCTCTGCCAACCCCTTCCTCCACCCACCGGCCCCACCATTTCCGTTTCCACCGTAGCCGAACTGGAAAACGCTGTGAACAACGCCACATCTGGCGATACCATCCTCATTGCCGACGGGACGTACAATCTAAACGGCGTTTATTTGCGTTTTGATACGTCCAACGTCACCCTGCGTTCAGCCAGCGGCAACCGGGAAGCCGTCGTGCTGGACGGCAACTACATCACCACCGAAATCATCCAGATTGTAGCTTCCAACGTGACCGTGGCGGACGTCACTTTGCGGGAGGCGTATTATCATCCGATCCACGTGATGACGACCGATGCAGGCGACACGCTGAATACGACCATCTACAACGTCCACATTATTGACCCCGGCGAACAGGCAATCAAAATTAACCCGGTGGCAGATGGCACGTACCCGGACGATGGCCTGATTGCCTGTTCGCACATTGAATTGACGGATGCGGGACGGCCGTCTATCCGTAATAACTGCTACACCGGCGGCATAGATGCCCATCAAGCGCAAGGCTGGGTAGTGCGGGACAACCTGATCGAGGGCTTCTGGTGCGACAACGGTCTGTCTGAGCATGGGATTCACTTCTGGCGCGGCAGCCGGGATACGCTGGTGGAGCGCAATGTCCTGAATAACAATGCCCGCGGCGTCGGCTTTGGCCTGGTTACCAACGGTGAGGCCCGCACCTACCCGGACAACGTTTGCCCGGCTGCGGGCGGCAGCTACGTAGACCATTACGACGGCATCATTCGCAACAATTTTGTCTTTGCCAATCGAAGCGAATTGTTTGCTTCGGCGGACGGTTTTGACTGCGGCATTTGTCTCTGGCAGGCGTGCGGGGCGCAGGCACTGAACAACACGGTGGTTTCCACACAAGCGCCGTTTTCTTCTATTGAATGGCGGTTTGACAATACAGACGTGACGATTACGAATAATTTGGTCAGTCACAATTTGCTTGACCGGGGCGGAACGGCTGCCGTAAGCGGCAACCTGGAAAATGCGCCGCTAACGTGGTTTGTGGATGGGGGGAACGGGGATTTGCATTTGCGGAATACGGCCGTATCCGCCATTGATCAAGCTGTTCCTTTGACGGCAGTGACGGACGACGTGGATGGCGACGGCCGTCCTGTTGGTGCAGCCCCCGACATTGGCGCAGATGAATGGACGCCCTCGCTGCAACTGAGCGGCGCGCCGGCCGACCAGACCATCTACCTGAATTGGACGGTGGACACGACCTCGCTCGACGCCTGGCGCATTTCCTACAGCGGCCCGGCGGGCAACCAGTCCTCCCCCATCAGCATCCCAGACGAGCCGACCCGCGCCTACACGCTGACCGGCCTGACCAACTACACGCCCTACGCCATCACCCTCAACGCCATGCTGAACGGTTCGCCCATTTTGACGGACACAGTGACGGTGATGCCGACGGATATTTTGGTTTATTTGCCGGTGGTGGCACGGATGGTGAGTACAACGAATTCAGGAACAAACGAATAATTCGTTCTTTCCCCAATTCGTTGTACTCTTGAAATAAAAGGAGCAACCCATGAACGAATACGATCTGGTCATCAAAAATGGCACGGTGATTACGGCCGTTACCACCATCCAGGCAGACGTCGCCATCAACGGCGAAACCATTGCCGCCATCGGGCAAAATCTGTGCGGCAAGCGGGAGATTGACGCGCGGGGCAAACTGGTCACGCCGGGTGCAGTAGATATTCACGTCCACCTGGAAATGCCCATCGGCAATTTCCGGTCTACCGACGATTTCTTTACGGGGACGGCAGCAGCCGCTTTTGGCGGCACGACCAGCATCATTGATTTTGTGGAAGCAGAGCCGGAAGAAACGCTGCTGGAAGCGGCTGCCGCCCGCCGCGCGTTGGCCGATCCCAAGGTAGTGATTGATTACAGCCTGCACATGACCATCACCCCGGCCGACATCGCTAAACTGGCGCAGGTTCCCGATGCTTTTGCCGCGGGCTGCACCACGTTCAAGCTGTACATGGCTTACGGCTACCGGCTGCATGACGGGGAACTGCTGCAAGCGCTCACGGCCGTGCGCGACGTTGGCGGTCTGCCCGTGGTTCACGCGGAAAACTGGGACGTGATTACCACGTTGATTGCCGAGAATCTGGCATACGGCCGTACTGCGCCCCACTGGCATCCCCGCAGCCGCCCCGCCCTGATGGAAGGGGAAGCGGCGGGACGATTGATTGATATTGCCGAACTGGTGGACGTGCCCGTCCACATTTTCCACGTTTCCTGCGTGGATACGGTAGAACAAATTGCACGGGCGAGAAGGAACGGCCGTCCCGTCACCGGCGAAACCTGCCCCCAATACCTGTTCCTCACCTGGGACGCCTACGATGCACCCGGCGTTCAGGGGACGCTGCCCGTCTGCTCCCCGCCCATCCGCAGCCAGGCAGAACAGGATGCCTTGTGGCAGGCGGTCAGTCGGGGAGATTTGCAAATCATCACCACAGATCACTGCCCCTTCACCATCGAGGAGAAAGCCACCGGCCTGGACGATTACAGCACGATTCCCGGCGGCGTCCCTTCCATTGAAATGCGCTTCCCGGCCATCTATTCGCGGGGCGTGGGCAGCGGTTTGCTGACGCCCAGCCAGTGGGTAGATATGTGCTGCACCGCGCCGGCCAAACTGGTCGGTCTGGAGAAAAAAGGGCACATCGGTGTGGGCTATGACGCCGATCTGGTGATTTTTGACCCGCACAAGCGCGTTACGCTCTCCCCGGAGACCTTGCACGAGACAGCCGGCTGGACACCCTACGAAGGCGTCACCCTCACCGGCTGGCCGGAAATGACACTGGTGCGGGGACAGGTTGTGGTTGGTGATGGGGAGTTGAAGGTGGAGGGGGGATACGGCCGTTACGTTCACCGTACAAAGGCAAATCTTCCTGCATAGTTTCCCGGAAACTCCAAGTTTTTGGGAAACTATTTAGTACCCGATAATTCTTTTTCCTTCTTTTTTTGGACTTGATGAAATACCTGCTCTTGCTCTTCAAGTGTCCAACCTGAAAACTCTTGGAATGAAGCCAACTTAACGAGTTCGTGATGGTACTTTGGCAGTGTCGGGGCTTCTGGATTTTGGTATATAAACTCTAACCATACATACACAAAACCATTCTCCAATCCAACCCTTTCTGCAAACGCAGAAAGACCACTTCCATCATACGGGTCTCCAAGATTTGGGCAAACATAGCTCATGGGCAACCAAACAGAAAAGTCGTGTTGCTGGCACTCGATAGGATCAAGCATGGATTCAGATTCAGACGTGTTCTTTTTTGCCCATCTACAAACAAAACAACTTGGTAGAACGCCTCCATTTGGCATAAAGCTACGCTCCTCAATTGCAATAAAATCGTCACCGAAATTGGAAATGACCCGATCTATTTTAACGCGGCTGCTTGTGTAGGGCGATTTTGAAAATCGCCTTACATGCTGGTTTCTAATTTCTCCCGAATCTCGTTAATCTCATCCCGCAAAGCCAACGCCGCCTGCCGCGCCCCTTCGTCAAAATGTGTGCCGCCAGTGGCGTAGATGATACTGCGGCTGGCGCTGATGACAGGGCCGGCGATGGGGTCCGGGCCGTAGGTGACGGCCGCCGCCAAACTCCCCCCCTGCGCCCCAACCCCCGGAATGAGAAAGTTCGCCGTCGGAGCCAACTGCCGGGCCACAGCCAGCTCTTCGGGATAGGTGGCGCCCACCACGTACCCCTTGTGTCCGGCCGTCGGCCACGTCTGGCTTTGGCGCAGCACCTCGGCCGAAAGCCCCTGCCCCGCGCGTAAATCCCCCTGAAAATCGGTGGCGCTGGGGTTGGACGTGCGGGCCAGAATGTACACCGCCTTCTCCGGCCGTTTGCCAATCGCCGGAATCACCGCGTCCGCCCCCACGTAAGGATTGACCGTAATCGCGTCCACGCCCAACTCGTAAAATACCCCCTTGGCCCAGGCCGCCTGCGTGTGGCCGATGTCCCCTGTCTTGCAATCCAGGATGACGGGGATATGCCGGGGGATGTACGCTATCGTCCGCTCCAGAGCAATGACCCCGGCCGCGCCCCATTGCAGGTAAAAACCCAAATTCGGCTTGTAAGCGCACACCAGATCGGCCGTCGCGTCAATAATCGCCTTGTTAAAAGGCAAAATCGGTTCGTCCCACTTCAACCAATCCACCCGCAAATGGTTGGGGTCCGGGTCCAGTCCCACACAAAGCCAGGATTGGTTTTTTTCTTGAATATCGTGCAATTTCTCCAAATAGTTCATGCCTTGCATTATCATTCATTTTCCCGGAAACTCAAAGTTTCCGGGAAAATGAATTTGGCCGAAAAATAAAATTATGCTACCATCCGTTTCCGGGAATAAAAGCAGACTGGATGGCTGATTTGACCGGAAAAACAGGAAACATCATCAAACGAATACATCTCCTTTTTATTGATGGACAGCCCGATCTTCGTTGATCGGGCTTTTTTTATGCGTCGTAGGGCGATTTTGAAAATCGCCCCACATGGAGGTTGCCTATGACAGAAACCATCACATTACCCGGATTAGCCGATGTACACACCCATTTGCGTGTGCCGGGCGGGGAGCATAAGGAAGATTTCAGGACGGGCACGGCCGCAGCCCTGGCCGGTGGTTTTACGACGATTTTAGCCATGCCCAACACGTCGCCGCCGTTAAGTACGCCGGAGGTGGTACAGGCTGCATTTCGTCAGGCGCAGTTGGATGTTTTGGGCGACGTGGACCTGTTTGCCGGGGCCAGCCCGGAGAAGATTGACCTGCTGCCGCAACTGGCTCCACACACCGTCGCCCTGAAAATCTATCTGAACGACACCTTTGGCCCACTGCGGGTGGAAGACGTGCCCACACTGCGGGCTTGCTTCCAGACCTGGCCGCGGGACAAGATGATTGCCATGCACGCGGAAAAGCAGAGCGTGGCCGTGGGGATTGGGTTGGCGGCAACTTACGGCCGTCCCGTCCACTTCTGCCACATCAGCCGCCGCGAAGAGATTGAA
>JAJRTP010000079.1 GCA_024278255.1 Chloroflexota bacterium
GAGAGCAGCAGCAGGGCCAGGGCGGCGGGCCAGAGGAGGGCGCTGGCGCGCTGACGTGCTGCCACGATTCGATGTCGGGAAAACCGTGCTTGGCAAACACCTGCTCCGACTGCCCCATGATGACCAAATCCAGCTTATCCAGACAGTGCGGCATCCGCAGAATACAGTAGGTAAAAGCGGCCAAATCCGGTTCCAGCGAATCCGCCCCCACGTGCAGGGCGGAGTGCATTCGCTTATGTGCTTCGATAAGGGTTTTAATCTGCACTTCCCGCGTGCTGCGCAGGAGCGAATAGTAAGTGCGCAAATACAGGTTGATTTCTTCGTTGCCGGAGGTGGGAACAGTTCTATCCATTAGGTTTCCTATGCAATTTGCAGGTGTCCATCACCCTCGATGACTTCGCCGATGACAACGGCCGTATCACACGCCTCTTTATACACCTCCACCATTTCCGGAGCCACCGCCACCAGCAGCCCGCCCGACGTTTCCGGCGTCCACAACATATCCTGCCAAAGCTGGCTGATGCCCTCGGCAAAGGTGACCCATTCCCGGAAGAAGTTGAGATTGTTGGCCATGCCGCCGGGGAAGGCGCCCGCTTCGCCGTATTTTTGCGCGCCGGGCAGCCAGGGCAGTTGGTTCAGGTAAAGGCGAAAGCCCACGTGCCCCAAGTGCGCCATCTCGTGCGCGTGTCCCAATAGGCCGAAGCCGGTGATGTCGGTCAGGCTGTGGGCTTGGGCAGTCTGGGCGGCGGCGGCGGCGATGTTGTTGAGAGTTTTCATGCTGGCTACGGCCGTGGCCACATGCCCCTCATCCGTAATACCTTGCTTCAGAGCGGTGGTGATTACTCCCGTGCCCAACGATTTGGTCAGGAGCAGCACATCGCCAACTTTAGCGCCGCCTTTCCGTTTGACCAGTGCTGGATCAACCAGGCCGGTCACTGCCATCCCATACTTCGGTTCCTTGTCATTGACACTGTGCCCGCCGGCAACCACACCGCCGGCTTCGGCCACCTTCTCCGCCCCACCGCGCAAAATTTCCTGCAACACCTCCATACCCAGATTGTCCGGGTATGAGACCAGATTGATGGCAAACAACACCTCGCCGCCCATCGCGTAAATGTCGGACATAGCGTTGGCCGCGGCGATAGCGCCAAAATCGTAGGGGTCATCGACCACCGGGGGAAAGAAGTCGGTGGTGGTGACGATGGCCTGCGTCTCGTTAATCTGGTACACGGCCGCATCATCTGCCTGAGACAAACCTACTAACACGTTGGGATGGTCGGCCGGATTAAATGTTTCCCGCAGGGGTTTGAGCGCTTGAGCCAGGTCCCCTGGCCCCAGTTTAGATGCTCAACCGGCGCAGGAGGCCAGGGAAGTTAAGCGTATTTCTCTGCTCACAGAATCTCCTTTTTGTGATTGGTTTATTAAGGAAAGTATACCCAATGCCTACGGCCGTGCAATGGGGGGCAGCTTACGATTGACGGCCGTATGACCCAAACCTATAATGCGGGACGTAACATGATGTGTGATCCATTGTCAATCATATGAAACCACTTTCTAAATTTGAATCTTTAGCGCAGCAGTTGGTCGAAGGATCATTTAACCGTCTTTTGGGCCGGGAAATGGCCGAATTGGACATTGCCACCCGGCTGGCGCGGGCGGTGGAAGATACCCAGGAAGGGCGGGAAGCGGCCGTTTTCTATGAAATACGGTTGAGTACGACCGACTGGGCGGACGTGACGACACAAAACCCCGATTTGGCCGAGTCATTGGCCGATTATATTGTGGTGCTGTCCCAGCGGGGCGGTTTGCTGTTGGCGGAGCATCCTCAGGTAATTTTGATGGCAGACCCGGCCTTGAACCGTTACCAGGTGCGGATTAACGCGCAGCAGCAGTCCCGTGAAGCCGGTTATACGACGGAGTTACGGCCGTCCGCTGCCATCGCGGACGAAATTATGGAGGCAATTACGGCCGTAGACGCCTACCTCATCATCGAAGGCCGTCGCCATATCTCTCTAAACCGCCCTCTCATCAACATTGGCCGCCGCACGGATAATGATATTGTGCTGGACGCATCGGTTATCAGCCGGTATCATGCCCAGATTCGCTGGCGTTACGGCCGTTTTGTGTTGTATGATCTGAGCAATCGGGACGGCCGTACTCTGGTCAACGGCCAACCCGTCAAAGAATCCGTCTTGCAGTCCGGGGATGTGATTACCCTGAGCAACATCCCTCTCATCTACGGTGAAGGCCGCACGGCTCAAGGGGTTCAGTCCTCACGCAACAGCGGCGAAACACAGATATTGCCGAAACGGTAACCGGTTATCGGTAAACAGTATCACCGATAACCGATAACCATATGACTCCAACTCTTATTCTCTACCTCATCCGTCTCTTTAGCGCCCTGCTTTTGCTGGGCTTTGTGGGGGCCATTGCCTGGCTGATTTACCGGGAGATGAAGGTGACGGCAGTCTCTCTGGAGCAGCAGGAACGGCCGCAAGGCAAACTGCGCGTCATTGCCAGCGAAAAAGGCGTCCCCGTGGTGGACACTATTTATCCTTTGTTGTCAGTTACCAGTTTGGGCCGGGCGGTCAACAACACGGTGGTTTTGTCAGACAGTTACGCTTCCAGCCAGCACGCCCTCATTGTGCGGCGTGAAGGGCAGTGGCAGCTACAAGACCTGGGCAGCCGTAATGGAACGCTGCTGAATGATGTGCCGGTGCGGGGCACGGCTGTTATCAGTTCCGGCGACATCATTGCCATTGGCGGTGTCCAGTTAAAGGTAGAATTGTGATTATCCAAATAGATCACTGGGCGAATTGACGTGTTTGTGAGACTTGCTTCACGATTCCCAACTGGCAAACATTTCGTCTAACGAATCAAACTCTTCAACATCTTCATCAAGATAGCTCTTGTCCAGCGTGGCGGCCGTAAGCTCATTAGGGATTTTCACGTCAAAGGGAAGTCTGTTGTGTAACGAAATTTGCGTATAGAAAATACGAATTGCCTCGGTTGGTGTCATGCCCAACCGGCGCAGCACATTTTCGGCCTGGGCTTTTGTTTCGGGATTGATACGAGTGTGAATAGTGACTGTTTTCATAATATGATTAATGTATCATATTTGTAACATATTCTCAAAATAAGGGTGCGCGGTTTTTTTGTTGATAGGTGGTTGTTTCCGACAATCGCCTATGATTGCAAATCACAGGCTGGTATGCGCCACAGGCGCTTAAAGTACGCTAAAGCGCACTAAAATGCTGCTCAGACACGACTCTAACGCGCTTTAGCGTGTTTTCCGTCTCAGACGCCGGATTGCATCCGGCGGC
>JAJRTP010000080.1 GCA_024278255.1 Chloroflexota bacterium
CGTCTGGCTGCACCTGGGGGCGTTAGGGCCGCGCCGCATTCTCATTGATGACGTGGGCAACCTGCCTCAGCCGCCTTATCGTCTGGTCAACAACGATTACTCCATCCTGGATAAAACCGACCTCGTTTTTATTGACCCTGTCAGCACCGGCTTCAGCCGGGCTGTGCCGGGGGAAGAACCGAAGCAATTTCACGGCTTCAAGAAAGACATCGAATCCGTCGGTGATTTCATCCGGCTTTACGCCACTCGCTACCAGCGCTGGACGTCGCCCAAATTCCTGATTGGCGAAAGCTACGGCACGACTCGCGCCGCCGGACTGTCTGGCTATTTGCAGGAACGGCACGGTATGTATCTGAACGGCATCATGCTGGTTTCGGCCGTCCTCAATTTCCAGACCCTCATGTTTTCGCCGGGGAATGATCTGCCCTACATCCTTTTCTTGCCCACCTATGCCGCCACCGCCTGGTACCACAACAAGCTGGATGATGATCTGCAAGCGGATTTGTACAAGACGCTGGCGGAAGTAGAAACCTTTGCCAGCACGGAATACACGTTAGCCCTGATGCAGGGGGACGCGCTGCCGGATGAGGAACGGGCACAAATTGTGCAGAAAATGGCCCGGTACACCGGCCTTTCCCCGGAATACATCGAGCGGGTCAACCTGCGCCTGGAAATCCACCGCTTTATCAAAGAACTGCGCCGGGATGAAGGGATCACGGTGGGCCGTCTGGACAGCCGCTTTACAGGCATTGACCGGGATTCGGCCGGGGAATATTACGAGTATGATCCCAGTTACGCTGTCATTTTGGGGCCATACACCGCTACCTTCAATGATTACGTGCGCCGGGATCTGGCCTTTGAGAATGACATACCCTATGAAATTCTAAACATGAAGGTGTGGCCCTGGGATTATTCGGACCATCAAAATGAATATGTCAATGTGGCGGAAACGCTGCGCAAGGCGATGACAATGAATCCGCACCTGCGGGTGTTTGTAGGGAATGGCTACTTTGATCTGGCAACGCCTTATTTGGCCACACAGTACACTTTCAGCCACATGGCACTCCACCCCAGCCTGAAGGAAAATGTCTCGATGGCTTACTATGAAGCAGGACATATGATGTACGCGCACCAACCGTCTCTGGCGAAGTTGAAGGCGGATTTGGATGGGTTTTTGGCTACGGCCGTACCCCATTCTGGATGAGGGGCTGAGGGGTGAGGAGATGAGGGGATGTTGACGCTGGCAACGCGGGAGCAATTCACTACGCTGCTAGATGCGGTGGTGCTGCGCGGGGAGGATGACGGCCGTAACGCCATCATTTACGTCGCCACAGACCGGGAACCGATCTTCGTCTCCCGGCAAGAGTTCCGGCAACATGTTGCTGGCTATGCGAATAGCTTGTGGCAGGCTGGTATCCAGCCGCGCGATCTGGTCGTCATTGCCCATACGCAAAATCTGGAAAGTATCTACGCCTTTTGGGGTGCGCTGCAAATCGGGGCTATCCCCTCCATGTTCCCCACCCTCACGGAAAAGCTGGACCCGGACATTTACATGCAAAATATGGCTGAATTGGTGCGTCTGTCCGATGTGCGAGCCATTTTGACCAACGACGATTTTGCCCCCGTACTGCAAACACAGGTAGACTGCCCGGTTTATAGCTCAGCGCGGGTCAATGGGGAACATACGGCCGTATCCCCCCCAGCCTACACACCCAATCCCGACGAAATTGCCTTTTTACAGCATTCCAGCGGCACAACCGGGCTGCAAAAAGGGGTGGCGCTCTCGCATACGGCCGTCCTCAACCAACTCGCCAGCTACAGCGACGCCATCCAACTGGTCGAAGACGACGTGGTGGTAAGCTGGCTGCCCTTGTACCACGACATGGGTCTCATTGCCGGATTCCTGCTGCCGCTCGTGCAAGGCATCCCCCTCGTCCTCATGTCCCCATTTGACTGGGTGCAGCATCCGGCGCTGCTGCTGCGGGCCATTGATCAATTCGGCGGGACGCTTTGCTGGCTGCCCAACTTTGCCTACAACCACTGCGCCCGCCGCATCCGCAAACGGGATAAGGCGGACATCTCCCTGGCTTCCATGCGGATGTTTATCAACTGCTCGGAACCAGTGCGGCACGACAGCCACCAACTGTTCCTGGAAAAGTTTAGGGAGCAAGGCGTCAGGCCGGAAATGCTGGCGGTGAGCTACGCTATGGCAGAAAACACCTTCGCCGTCACCCAAACGGAGCCGGGACAGCCAGCCCGTCTGGATGTAGTTGACCGGCAGGCATTGACGGAAAACCGCACTGCCCAGCCAGTTGCATTGGACAATCCCCAGGCTCTGATTCAGGTTTCGTGTGGACGGCCGATTGCCGGCACGGCCGTGCGCGTCCTGGACAATCAGGATAACGAACTAAAGGAAAGACAGGTAGGGGAATTGGCTGTGCGGAGCAATTGCATGCTCACGGAATATTACAAGCGGCCTGATTTACGGCCGTTTCAAGACGGTTGGTATCTAACTGGCGACATGGGTTACCTGGCTGATGGGGAAGTATACGTGATCGGCCGTTCCAAAGATTTGATCATCAACGCCGGGAAAAATGTCTATCCCCAGGACATCGAAGCCATCGTCAACACGGTACCCGGCGTCCATGCTGGCCGCGCCGTCGTCTTTGGCGTGCCCGACGAGCGGGAAGGTACAGAACTGATCGCCGTTGTGGCTGAGGTGCAAACAGACGATCCGGCAGCCAGAAAAGAAATCGCCCGGCAAATCCGGCAAACTGTGGTGCAGCAAAGTATGGTAACGATCAGCTATGTTCACCTGGTCGGCCCCAAATGGCTCATCAAAACGTCCAGCGGCAAAATTGCCCGCGCCGCCAACCGGGACAAGTGGCTGCGGGAGAAACAAAAATGACCACAGACAAGAAAAGCCACAGATAAAATCAAAAATCTGTGACCCTTCTTAGCCGTGGTCTATTCTCAAGACGGCAATACACTTGGCTTGTTAGACCGCAGAATACCCCTCTGGATACGGCAATTCTTCCACCGTACTCAATTTCCGAGCCACAAAATCCGGTATATTACTCCACGTTTCGTGTTCTACTACCTTCTCGTCAACAATCAACACAACCTTATTTGCTTCCGGGTCGTATTCATCCACAAAATCAGTGGGGACAAAAATATGTTCGCCCAATTCATCCGCAAAGATTTCCAGGTAAGCAGCCCACAGTTTCACACCGGGGTCTACCTCTTCCTCCGGCCTAAAATGAATACGAATCGCGCCACCCAGATGCACACCATCGGCCGTATACACATCTGTAAACCGCTTTAATCCTTTGTCCAGAAGCATCTGCCAGGCTTCCTCATCGCGCAATTCCATCAAATTGGTCATATCTCCTCCATTTCAGTATTCGGTCATCGGTAATCGGTTCTCAGTTATCTGTTCACCGGTTACCGATAACCGTCCACCGATTACCGTTCGCTCGGCCCCGCCGCCTTAATTTCTGCCGTCACGCCGTCTTCAAATTGCTTGAAGTTTTCAATAAACATCCCCACCAGTTTTTGTGCTTGAGCATCATAGGCTGCCTTATCTTCCCAGGTATTCCGTGGGTTAAGGACCTCATCAGGTACACCGGCCAGATGTTTGGGGATTTCCAGGCCAAAATACGGCTCGGTAATGGTTTCTACATCATCCAGGTCGCCATTTAATACTGCGTTAACCATCTGGCGCGTATAAGCCAGCTTCATCCGGCTGCCCGTACCATACGGGCCACCTGTCCAGCCAGTGTTAATCAGCCATACCTTGCTGTCATGTTTCTCAATCTTCTCGCCCAACAGTTTGGCGTATTCACCCGGATGCAGGGGCATGAACGGTGCGCCAAAACAAGCACTAAATTCGGGGATCGGTTCTGTCACGCCCCGCTCCGTACCGGCCACTTTTGCCGTATAGCCACTGAGGAAATGGTACATCGCCTGAGCTTTCGTCAAGCGACTGATAGGGGGCAAAACGCCAAAAGCATCGGCCGTGAGGAACAGCACGTTTTTGGGGTGTCCGCCCGTACCGGAAGGATCAGCATTGGGTATATGGGTGATGGGATAGCTGGCGCGGGTATTTTGTGTCAACGTACCGTCGTCCAGGTCAACCCGGCGCGTATCCGGATCATAAATCACATTTTCCAAAACGGTGCCAAACATGCGCGTGGTGGCATAAATTTCCGGCTCGCCTTCCGGGTCCAGACGAATCACTTTAGCGTAACAGCCGCCTTCAAAGTTAAAAACACCGTCATCACTCCAGCCATGTTCGTCATCACCAATCAGGTTACGGGATTGGTCGTTACTCAACGTTGTTTTTCCCGTGCCGCTCAGGCCAAAGAACAGCGCCGTATCTTCTTTCGTCTCACCGTAATTGGCGCTGCAGTGCATAGCCATGACACCCTGCTTGGGCAAATAATAGTTCATAGCTGTGAAAATACTCTTTTTGATTTCTCCGGCATATTCAGTACCGCCAATGAGAACCAGCCGCCGGCCAAAATCAACCAGAATAAACGTCTGGCTGTTCGTACCGTCAAATCGCGGTTCCGCATGAAACCGCGGCATGTCAATGACGGTAAACTGCGGTATATGATTCCTTAATTTTTCCGGATCAAATTCACGAATGAACATATTACGGGCAAACATATTATGCCAGGCATACTCGTTGATGATACGTACCGGCATCTGGTATCTTGTATCTGCTCCGGCATAGCCGTCAAATACAAAAATGTCCCGGTTTTGAATATATGCCTTCATACGGCGGAAAAGGTTATCAAATTCCTGCTGCGTAATGGAAATGTTTACTTTGCCCCACCAAATATCGTCCTCACTGGTCGGCTCTTTGACGATAAATTTATCGTTAGGCGACCGCCCCGTATGATCGCCGGTATCCACCACCAGCGGTCCCAAATGGGCTAATATTCCCTCGCGCCGCCGTAATGATTGTTCATAGAGCATCGGTGTTGGCAGATTCCAATAAACGGTACCGGCATTGTTTATGCCTAAATTGTCCAGACCATATTTGCTTACATACGCACCAAAGTTTTGCATGATTTCTCCTATTTTGTACTAGACTGATTTTGAAGGACTTACCTGGTGATTTTATTATGAACGGGGAATCAGGTCAAAGTGAATGTTCACCTCCCAGCAATTCTAAATGTAAATTTGCC
>JAJRTP010000081.1 GCA_024278255.1 Chloroflexota bacterium
AGTGACCAAACTATACACAGAACAACTGGAAGCGGCCGTTGTCCTGGCTCTTTTCATCCCCCTCATCATCGGTACCGGGGGCAACACCGGTTCACAAACAGTCGCCACCATCATCCGGGCCATGACGCTGGACGAAGTGCGGCTGACCAATGTTTTTCATGCCCTGCGCCGGGAAGTCTCGGTGGGCCTAATGCTGGGTCTGACGATGGGCATCATGGGCTTTTTCCGGGCCGTCACCTGGGATACCGGCCTGCGTGTAGCTTTGGTGGTGGCGCTGACCCTGCCCGCTGTGGTCATCTGGTCCACCACCGTCGCCACCGTCGTTCCCACCCTGGCTGACCGGGTAAACATTGACCCCACCGTCATCAGCGGCCCCATGATCAGCACCATTGTGGATGCCACCGGCTTGCTGATATACTTCCAATTGGCAACGATATTATTAGGCTTGTAAACTGATTGTCCAGATTGGTTCAATCTCCAAGATTGAACCAATCTTGATAAAGCGAAGAGATATGATGGATTTTCCCCAACTACTCATTGAAACGATACAAACAGCGCAGCATATTGCCATCCTGACCGGAGCCGGTATTTCAGCGGAAAGTGGCGTACCCACCTTCCGGGAAGCACAAACCGGCTTGTGGGCGCAGTATGACCCGCAGGAGTTAGCCACCCGCTATGCCTTCCAGCAAGACCCGCGCCTGGTCTGGGAATGGTATGCCTGGCGCCGGGAACTGGTCAGCGGAGCAGAACCGAATCCGGGCCACCTGGCCCTGGCGGAACTGGCGCGGCACGTCCCCCAACTGACGCTCATCACGCAAAATATGGATGGATTGCACCAGCAGGCCGGCAGTCAGGACGTAATTGAACTGCACGGCAATATCGCCCGCATCAAATGTTTTGACCGGGACCATCCTGTGACTACGTGGGAAGATACGGGGGAGGTTCCGCCACGCTGCCCGGAATGCGGCAGTTATTTGCGGCCGGATGTGGTTTGGTTTGGGGAAAGTTTACCGGCAGAGGGTTTGCATACGGCCGTAACCGCCGCTGAATCCTGTGATATTTTCTTCACCATTGGCACATCGGCCGTCGTCGAACCGGCCGCCTCCCTGCCCATTAGCGCCATGCGGCACAAAATCCCCGTAGTGGAGATCAACCCGCAGACGACGCCGCTCACATCCTATTGCGATTACGCTTTATCCGGCCCGGCAGGAGAGATTTTGCCGGCTTTACTGGAGGCGCTCAGCAGAAGTTCAACTTCTCAGAGAAGTTGAACTTCTCAATCAACGTCATACTCAAACCCGGCCTTCTCCGCCACCAGCATCAAAAATTTGGACGTAGAGCGCCGGGGGGCATAAACCCCTGTTTCCCACTCACTGACTGTTGGCTGCCGAATCCCCAACTCTTTGGCAAACGCTTCTTGAGACAATCCCATATGGTAGCGCAAGGCTTTCACCAAATCGGCATTCCACAGCACAATGTCACCCTCGCGTCGAACGTGGTACACCAGCCCCGGTTTGCGAAAAGTAATTTGCCCGGCAGCCAGATCAATCGCCGTTACATGATAACCGGCATCCATCCAGGCATTGGCCTGCACGGCGCCCTCACTGCGGTTGCTCCACCAGCCGCGCCGGCTGCGGGCTGACGGTGGCAAATCGCTTTCAATTATTATCTCGATCTCGGTCAGGGAAAGCGTCAGTTCATCCAGGTCGCTTTGCTGTAAGTAACTGTAGAGGGGGTAATACTTGCTGCCTTCTTTCATGGGGTCTGGCACAAGATTGGTTCAATCTTTGAGATTGAACCAATCTTCAATTTTGTCTACTCAATTTCAGCGGCAGTCTCAATAATCTGTCCCACCAAACCATACGCCACGGCTTCCGGGGCAGACATCCAGAAATTACGGTCGGTATCCTTTTCCACCTTTTCCACCGGCTGCCCGGTTTGCTCGGCAAAGATTTCATTCAGACGGCGGCGCATTTTGATGATTTCTTCCGCCTCGATGGCAATGTCGGCCGCCTGGCCCATGGCCCCGCCGGCCGGTTGGTGCAGCAAAAAACGGGTGTTGGGCAAACAGAACCGGTTCTCCCGGTCGGCGGCTGCGTAAATCAGGGCGCCGGCGCTGGCTACCCAGCCCGTACCGATAATTTTGACGGTTGGTTTGACAAAGCGAATCATGTCAAAAATGGTATCGCCGGATTCTACGTGACCGCCAGGGGAATTCACAAAAATCTTGATAGGATCGTCCGAATCGGCCGCCAGCATGAGCAGTTTTTGCGTCACTTCCTGGGCCAGCTTCATGTTAATCTCGCCAAATATGGTGATGGTGCGCGTTTCCAGCAGCTTTTCCAGCATGGACTTGGGCGCTTCTTTCTCTTTTTCTTCTTGTTCCTGATCTTCTTCCTGATCTTCGTCAAATTTGAACATTTCAGTTTCCCTTTAATTTTTTTGGTATTGTCGCAGCGCTTCTACAAAAGCAGCGTGTGCGGGAGAAGCCAATCCTTCCTGCAAAACTGCCAGAAGCGCTACTAAATCATTTTCCCATAACGCCTTTGGCTGCAGCCAGAGGCCGGGAAACACTTCGCTGCGCAGAATGCCTTTTTCGTCGGGTTGTAACGGTTCATAAACACCCTCACGCAGGATGAACCAAACAACTGCCTGTTCATACGTTTGCCAGACCAGGTATTCTTGAACCCCGTTACGGCCGTAAGCCCGGCGTTTATCATGCAAATCATAGCTGGCGCTGCTGGCGGCAATCTCCACTACCAGTTCCGGCGCACCTTCCAGATAATCGTCGTCTGTTATGCGAGAACGGCCGCCTACGGCCGTTTCCAAACGAAGCAAAGCATCAGGCTGAGGCTCATTCTCAAAATCCAGCCGCAACGTGGCATGACTACCACCCATAACGTTTGGCGTTTTCGCTTGATACTGCCCCAACCACCCAGCAACATCAAAACGAAGGCGGGCAAACTGCCAAAAAGGAAGGAGAGCATCCACGTATACAACTCCTTCGATAAGCTCTGCCTTTTTAATTTCCGGGTGGGCCTGATAACGCCATTCAAACTCAGCCCGCGACAAACGGTCGCCGGAACGAAGCGGCGGCGGCCCATATGAAGGCCCAGGTCGTTTACGCTTTAGTTCGTGCTGCTGGTCTATCATTTCGGCAGTCATAATGGCTATTTTAGCATAAATGAGGAGTAGAGATGAGAGATTAGAGATTGCGCTAATCTCCAACCTCTCATCTCCCACATTAGCGATTCAAATTTGTGAACGTCTTCAAGCCGGGATAGATGGCGTCGCTGCCCAAATCGTCTTCGATGCGCAGGAGTTGATTGTATTTGGCCACGCGGTCACTGCGGGCTGGCGCGCCGGTTTTTATTTGACCAGCGTTGAGAGCCACGACCAGGTCGGCAATGGTGGCGTCTTCCGTTTCTCCGGAGCGATGGCTGACAACGGCCGTCCAGCCATGGCGCTGCACCAAATCCACGGCAGCAATAGATTCCGTCAACGTACCAATCTGATTGACTTTACATAATAGACTGTTAGCCGCCTGCCGCTCAAAGCCCATCTCAATCCGCTTCACATTCGTCACCAGCAAATCATCGCCGACAATCTGGATACGGCCGCCCAGTTTTGCCATCATCAACGTCCAGCTATCCCAATCATCCTCCTGTAAACCATCTTCAATGGAAATAATCGGGTATTTGTCCACCCATTCCGCGTACAAATCCACCATTTCCGCGCCGGTCAAAACACGGCCTTCTGCCTCCAGATGATACATGCCGTCTTTGTAAAATTCAGAGGCAGCCGGGTCCATAGCCAGCATCATATCTTCACCGGGAGCGTAGCCGGCTTTTTCGATAGCTTCCACGATCAAGTCGAACGCTTCGCTGTTAGCCGATACTTGCGGAGCAAACCCGCCTTCGTCACCTACCAGAGTGCGATGTCCTTTGCTGTTGAGGACTTTTTTCAGACTGTGGTACACCTCCACGCTCCAGCGCAAGCCTTCGTGGAAGTTTGGCGCACCCACCGGCATGATCATAAATTCCTGCATGTCGGCCCCGCCGGGCGCGTGCTTGCCGCCATTCATAATGTTCATCATGGGCACAGGCAAAGTGCGGGCAGAAACGCCGCCCAGGTAACGGTACAGGGGGATTTCCAGGCTGTCGGCCGCAGCGTGGGCCACAGCCAACGAGACGCCTAATATAGCATTGGCGCCCAGATTGCCTTTGTTTTCCGTACCGTCCATTTCAATCATTTGGTTGTCAATGCCCACCTGATCGGTAACGTCCCAACCCTTGAGCGCCGGGGCCAATGTCTCATTGATGACTTGAACTGCACCCAAAACCCCTTTACCGCCGTACCGGTTCTTATCGCCATCCCGCTTTTCCCAGGCTTCATGGATGCCGGTAGAGGCGCCGGAGGGGACAATGGCCTTACCAAATGAACCATCAATCAGGCTGACTTCTACTTCTACTGTAGGGTTTCCTCGTGAATCCAAGACTTCACGGCCGTAAATTGATTCGATGTGTGACATGAGAACTCCTTATTATTATTCTCGCTATTGCAACTTCGTTGTATTCCATTGATAATAGACAACTATGTAATCAGGGAACTATACAAAAGCTGGCCCATTACGGCAACTAAATAACCACTAAACACGTACCCATTTCCCGTTGCTAATTATCGAACTACGCTATAAATTCACACTATGATTGCAGGCACAGATTATATGGATATAGACAAAAGACAGGGGCAAACCCTGTGGCAAAAACTGGCAGCAGAATTAGTGGGCATTTACGACGCGCACGGGATATGCGCTGTACTGGCGAATGAACTGGCCGTGTACAGTCAAACCACGGCCGTTGTCGGCATCAGCGATCCCATGGGCAAATATTATGACGTGTGGGTCTGCGAGAGCGACGGCCGTACCGAGCAGCACCGCTGGAGCAAAGAACAAGCCTCCTTCGACCCCCTGATCAAAGCCGGCGCTGTCATCTATCACGAAAAATTTACCGTACCGCCCGGTGAACTGGTGCGCAGCGAACTGTGGCAGTTGCCCCGTGACGCCATTTTGGCCGTGCCCATTCCCGCCCACAGCAGCCACGATCCCGTCACTCCGCCCGGCCTCATCTGCCTGATCGATCCGGACGCCAACGGCCCCATCAACGCCGACAGCATCAGCGAACTGGCGACCTTTGTCACGCCTGTCCTGGATCGGGCCTACCTGCGGCAAAAAGTAGACCGGCAGGAAATCGAGTTTGGCGTCGTCACCGACATTAGCTATGCACTGACTTCCACACTGAGCCTGCAAAAAATTTACCGACAGCTCATAGACCCGGTACGGCGCACTCTCAACGTTGGCTCCATTTCTGTGGGCCTGATTGACCCGAACACAAACGAGATCGTTTTTGTAGATATGTTGATGGGCGCCCTTTTCGACAATTTACCCCCGCTGCGCCTGAAACCCGGCCAGGGCATTGCCGGCTGGGTGGCGGAACACAGGGAGCCGGTCCTCATCAATGACGCTTACAAAGATGCCCGCTTCTACTCCGGCGTAGACCGCCAGTCCGGTTTTCTCACGGAATCTATGGCCTGTATTCCGCTGCAAGTGGAAGAACGGGTCATCGGTGTCATGCAGGCCATCAACAAGAAAAACGGCGAGTTTAACCAGAATGATTTGCGCTTGATGCAGGCCATTGGCGGGCCATTGGCGGCCGCGATTGAGAATGCCCGGCTTCATGCGGCCGTTTTAGCCGAAAAACGGCGCATTGAAACAATTTTTACCAGCATGTCCGAAGGGTTGTTGACCATTACGGCTGACGGCCGTATCACCCACGCCAACGAAGC